>JALSLY010000055.1 GCA_026988035.1 Thermotogae bacterium | reverse complement strand
ATAAGTGTTGATGGCTCTGACAATTGTCTTTCGGATCTGTCCTCGCTACGCTGCGGAGGCTCCTGCAAGGCAATGTCATCGCCGATGATTACTTTTTGGACTTCAATTTTGAAGTGTATCGAGTATACATACCGTAAAAAAGGAGCGTCACATGAATTTTTTGGAAGTACGAGAGCAAATTGAAGAAATTTTAAGAGAAATTCCGTCAATGAGTTCGATAATTGAACACATTCCTTTGGGTGGAAAGATGCTGCGTCCTAAGCTCTCTTTTGTGGTTGCTAAGCATCTTGGGGTGAAACCAGAAAAAGTTCTTGACGGAATGGTAGCGGTGGAATTGATACATCTTGCCTCCCTTTTACATGACGATGTGATAGATGAAGCAAAGATCAGAAGGGGTAGAGCAAGTTTGAGAAGGATCGTCGGAAACAAGACCGCTGTGTCTGTTGGAGATCTTTTAATGGTTTTGGCTTTTAAGGTTATAAAGAAATACGGAATAGAAGACTTGAACAATGCTTTTGCTGATACTCTTGTGAATATGGCAAACGCTGAAATAATTGAATATGAGAATACATTCAATTTTGATATGAACTGGGAGGAATACTTCAGCATAGCAAGTGGAAAAACAGGTGAACTGTTTGGTCTTGCAGCTTCTGTACCTGCATTTTTGGCAAAGGTGAAAGTTGAAAGATTTTACGATATAGGAAAGAAAATAGGGACGCTTTACCAAGTTATGGATGATATCCTCGATCTTTCAAATTCGGCAGCGGCTTTTGAAAATGACACTTTTAAAGATGTGGAAAATGGAGTAATTTCTTTTCCACTGCTTGTGATGAAAGAAAATTGTAAAACTCCAAAACTTCTTGAAAAAGCTGTTAAAACCAAAAACATTAAAGAGATCGTTGGAATAATTGAAGAGTCAAAATGTGTGGAAGAATCTTTCCGGCGTTTGAATTCATCGGTAAATGATATGGCAAAAAGCTATCCATGGCTTTCAAATTACTTAGATGAAGTGTTTTCTTTAAAACAAATTTGATCTTGAAACTTTAAGTAGTTAAGAACTATCCCCGCTTATAAAAAGCGGGGATAGGTAGTTTAGTGCACACCGTATTTGCCTTTTACTTCGTCCCAAAGCACGAATTGGCCTTTGCTTGATATGTCATGACAGGAGAAACAATTTCCATGGAGTTTTTGAGTGAATATAGAACTAAAGAAATGAATTGGATGAATGATGTTTCTGAAAGATTTGGTTCCCATATTATCATGACAGATCAAGCAGTAAAGAACGCCTTGTGTGTCGGCCTTTTTCTTATCTATTGCCGGGTGATCCGGAACTTTTTCTTTAACCTCATTGTAGAGTGTGTAATCGTGAATTACACCTTTTTCTTTTACTACACGATGGCAGGATGCGCATCCTCTTTGACTTGCATGAAGTAGCGGATCTACTTTTCCGTTATTTTGTGCAAAAACCAGGGTTGAGCTTGAAAAGACGAGAAACAGAACCAAAGCAGCTCCCAAAATTGGTAAAATCAACAGCAGCTTTTTTTTCATTCTTTTCACCTCCCTTCCACATGGTGCCCCTTCTGTGATCCTTTCCTAACTTCTTCTGTGTTTTGAATTGGATCACCACATACTTTATAGCAATTTGGGTTTTGGATTCTGAATTTCTTCTCTTTCCCTTTGGAAAGCTTCAGGATAATTGTCTAAAAAGGCTCCTTCGCTAAACTCTATCTCCAAAGATTGACGTAATTCCAAAAGTTCTTTCTTCAACACTTCTATTTTTTCCAGGACTTCATCGACAAATTTAATACTATTCGTAAAAACGTTTATATTCTGATGCCCACAGTGAGGACACTCGGTAACGATTATAGAGTGCAACTTTTGACGTTGAGTAATTTCATAACTTTCCCTGCAAGAGCTACATAAGACAGTTCCTTCAGTGTTTACGTATGGCATCTTTTTTCTGTCAAGCTTTATCACAAAAATCACCTCACCCAAATTTATAGAGAATGCCGTAATTACCATTAGGATAGTTCCAGTCAATATTTTCGAAGGGGCATATAATTCTGCAAGTGCCACATTCAAGACAACCTTCATATCTGATCTCCATGTGCTGGCCATCCCAGTCGTAAACATCTGCGGGGCAACCGTTAATACATGGACGATCCTCGCACTTTTTGGCACAGATTTCCTCATCATTTATCTTAAGATGCGAATTCTTTTCATCTGTACGGTAACGATTCAAAAAGAGCTTGTCTTCGATTCTTGTCATAGTATCACCTCACAGAGTTCCACAATTTTAAAGCGTCAAGGGTTAATCCGCCTAAGCTTCTATTTTCTCTTATCATTTTGAGAATCTCAAGTTGCTCTTCTCCCTTTGGTGTTCCATCAACATCTAAAAATTTTGTGGCAGCATTGTTCAACATATCTGGATAGATTTCGATGAAGTGTCGATTTTTCTCAATGGTGCCTGTGAGATCTTTGTACTTGTACAGATCCTTGATGATGAAAGAATCATTAAGCCTGTCATAGTAGCTCTTCAACGTCTTTTCCGAGAAATCCCCCTTTTCAAATGCTTCAAGCAACGTTTCACCAGCCAATCTTCCGGAAGTTATCGCGTGATTTGAACCTTCCCTGTGTACAGAGTTAACAAGCATTGCTGCATCTCCGCAAACAAGTATTCGATCTCCGTAAACTTTTGGCATTGCGTAGTAGCCTCCTTCAGGTATAAGATGGGCCAAATATTCTTTTGTCGTATTTCGATAATCACCAAGAAGATCAGCAATGGCTGGATGATTTTTCATATTCTCCAGGAGTTCGTAAGGCTTGACTTTTTTTCTTCTTAGGTCTTCAATTAGCACTCCACAACCGATGGAAATGGAGTCTCTGTTGGCGTACAAAAATCCAATTCCAACCATTCCTTCTGACCAACTTCCCAATATTTCGATGGTTGCTCCAAAATCTCCCTCAACCTTGAAAAGATTATTCACAACCGCTTCTGGAACATCTACAATCTCTTTCACGGCGATGGCAACATCTTTGGCACCTATATCTTTTTTTCTTAGTCCTGCTTTCATGGTAAGTAAGGGATTTACACCTTCTGATACCACCACTGCTTTGCAGTACACATCTCCTTCAGGACGCGTAGTTTTGACACCCACTATTTTTCCATCACCATTTTTAATGAAATCCTCGACCTTTGTTTTTGGTATCACAAGTGCTCCAGCTGCTTCAACTTGTTTGGCAAACCATCTATCAAAATTAGCTCTTAACACTGTGAAAGCGTTCGGCTTTTCTTTCCACTTTTGGTTTCTATGGCCAATTTTTAAAACGCTGTTTTCATTTACCAACCACATATTCTGCTCTATGACATTTCTTTCAACAGCTTTGGATTCTTTGAGCAATTGAACGACATTTGGGATCAATTCTTTTAATGGATTCATATACAAAACACCGCCCATAACACTCTTTGAACCTGGGTATTCACCTTTTTCAATGACTGCCACTTTCAACCCTTTTTTAGCAAGTACATAGGCGGCTGATAGGCCTGAAGGGCCAGCGCCTATGACAACGACGTCGAATTCAATCTTCATGATCGCATCTCACCCCGCTTTAGGCTTGCTCAATAAAGCCTTTAGCTTTTGAGTTAAGGCTGGAACAACTTTATTGAGATCTCCAACTATGCCAATATCCGAAATTCCAAAGATAGGAGCATTTTCATCGGTATTTATTGCAATTATGATGTTGGATTCTTTCATTCCTACAAGATGCTGGATAGCACCGGAAATACCACAAGCTATATAAATCACCGGATGTATAGTTTTACCGGTTTGTCCAACTTGATACTCATCCGATATCCAACCCTGCTTGACAGCGGCTCTTGAGGCTCCTATTTCTCCACCAAGAAGATTTGCCAGTTCTCTCAACTGTTTAAATCCCTCAGGCCCACCAACCCCTTTGCCGCCTGAAACCACAACGGGAGCATACTGCAAATTAACTTTGCTTGTTACTGGGGTGCGCTCGAGTACTTCTATCAGAGGTTCTAAAGAAGGTAAAGTGTAGTCCTCGACTATGATTTCACCAGTTCGAGATTTATCTGGAGGCATTTCACGCATTACACCTGGTCGAATTGTTGCCATTTGAGGCAAGTGTTCTGGGCACATTATAGTGGCCATAAGATTTCCACCAAATGTTGGGCGCGTCATTTCCAAAAGTTCCTTATCTGGTATGATATCCAGACCGGTACAGTCAGCAGTTAAACCTGTTTTCAGTTCTGTCGCGATCGTTCCTGCAAGTTCTCTGCCCTCTAACGTAGCACCAACTAAGAATGCCCATGGTTTATATTTTCTGACCATTTCTACAATTGCTTTCCTATACTTATAGTTTATGTAATCATTCAAGTCTTCGCCTTTTACGTATAAGACTTTATTTGCCCCTCTATAAATAGCTTCATTACATATTTGATCTCGATCTTTTCCAAGTACTATTCCCCAAACTTCACTTCCTTCGAGTTTTGAAGCGATTTCTCTGGCTTTACCTATAAGTTCCCAAGAAACAGGGTGTGGCTGATCGTTGACAACTTCAACTAAAACAAAAATTCTCTTGTTTTCCATCATAAGTCACCTTCAATAAGTGGCCTCAAAGTTTCTATTAATCTCGCGTTCTTGAACTTTTTGAGAGCTTCTATTAATTTGTCAGCAGCAATGTTTGGATCATCGTTTTTGGAGACTATATCGCCACCTTTTCTTGCGGGAGGAATATTTGCTCTTACAACTTGAGTTGGAGAACCGAAAAAGCCACATTTTTTTGAATCTGCATCTATGTCTTTATAATTCCAAACTCGTGGTTCATACTTTATCGAGTGTATTAAATTTGGAAGATCTGGATAGCGAGGCTCATTTATATCTGACATGATAGTTAACAAAGCTGGCATCTTGATCTTTACTTTTTCAAAGCCTCTATCAAGTCTTCGGATTGCTGATATTACTTGGTTTTTAAGATCGATTTCATCTAATTTCATTATATATGCACCAAGCGCAAAGTTGAGTCGTGTTGCTATTCCCGGGCCCACCTGTCCTGTATCCCCATCTGCGGCTTGTTTTCCGGTAAGAACAAGATCTACATGCCCTGTTTCTTCTTCTATTTTTTTTATACTTTGTGATAAGACATAAGTAGTCGCCAACGTATCTGATCCGGCAAAAACTCTGTCACTGATCAAAATGGCTTCATCTAATCCGAAAGCAATAGCATCCTTCAACGCCTCTTTTGCTTGTGGAGGACCCATCGTTATGACATAAATTTTCGCGCCAAATTCCTCTTTGAACTTCGCACCAAGCTCTAAAGCCCTTAAATCATCTGCATTGATGATCGAAGGTACCCCTTCTCTAACGAGGTTATTTGTTTTACGATCAATCCTGACATTTGTGGTGTCGGGAATTTGCTTTATACATATAACAACATTCATTTCATCTCACCTCCGTGCTGTGCAAACCACCAAGAAAGTCGACTCCAAAAAAGGTAAATATCATCGCGGCAAAAGCTACTAAAGCTAATATGATACTTTTCTTTCCTTTCCATTTGAGTACATATCTTGAGTGAAGATACCCGGCATAGAACAGCCATGTTATAAGGCTCCAGCTCTCTTTAGGATCCCAGCTCCAAAATCTTCCCCAAGCGAATTTTGCCCAAATGGCACCAAAAACAAGTGCACCAAGAGTAAAAAACGGGAAACCTATCAATATCGTCTTGTAAGTGAGATCATCCATTCTGGCGCGCTTTTCTTTTGTTTTTGAAAACAAATAAGCGAGTGCAGCGGCAAACGAAACGATGAAAAAGACCTCACCAAGAAAGGCAAAAGAAATGTGAAGTACCAACCAATAACTTCGCAATATCGGAACTGGTGGCGCTATTTCTGGAGATACCAGAGGTGAAGATGAAACTGCGTAAAAACCAACAAGAACCGCAGTTGAGATAAACCCAACGCTTGCTGGGATTTTGTGAGTTTTATACATATAAAACACCACAACGGCGCCTATCCACGCTACGAAAGTGACGGCTTCATAAACATTTGTTATCGGAATGAAATTCATCTCTATGCCTCTTAAAATCAGACCAGGTGTTTGAAATAAGAAGCCGATGAATAACGTGTACATCCCAATCTTGTGGAAAAAGCTTTTTTTTGATAAAAGGGAAAACAGCTCTACAATCAAAGCCAGTAAATAGATAAAAAATGCTCCTGAGTAGAAAAAGGCACTGTTCATTCTTCTTCACCTCTCATAAAAATGTTAAGGAGGAAACGATTATTTTGGAGTCTTACGATCAACAGTTAGCGATGTTATCTTTTTTGTTATTTCCTCTTTTTCTTTTGCAAATAGTACTCTCACAAGGGTTCCGTTATTGTGAGGTTTTATGATGATCTTTGCATAGCTTTTTGTTATTGTGGCAAGAACTCCTATGGAAATAAGTGTGAGAGCAATGAATATTAACCAGTCACCCTCTGAGTGAACTAACATTAACCCTGTTGTTAAATGTGAAGTGAAACCTTCTATCGAAGCTTTTATCGGGAAATCTTTAGGATCTGTTGGAAAATCAAATTTGGAAAAGACCCACTGTCTTCCGACCCGTTTGCCGTCTTTTTGATATTCTACGTAAATTGCAGGATTTTTCGGTTCATCACTGACGGAAATGACCTGATTATTGCCTGAAATCCTGAAGTCCGGAATAAACTCACTAATATATATGGTATAGCCACCATATTTAATAGAGGTCGCAGCTGGTCCTTCATATTCATAATTTAAACCTTTGAATTTCAACTTTATATCCCAATTTTTATCATAAGAACTTTGATACAGCAAATTTCCATTGCCAAGGTTTAAAGGATTGTTAACTGTGATGTTTTTTGTGTACGTTGTTTTTTTGCCACTTACCTGAACGACGGAGATCCAGTCTTTGGGTTGACCATTAGGATAGGTAAGAAATTTAAAGTCTATGAGTTTTATATGAAGAGTACCTATTTGTTCAACATCACCTGGTTGCATAAAAAATGTCTTCTGAGTAGTTGTTAAACCAACGACCATTCCTCCAATAATGGCCATCAAAATTCCTACGTGTATGATATCCGGACCAAGTTTTGATATTATTCCACGCGTTGCGAGCACGCTATCTCCGGATTTTCTTAATTTAAAACCCATTTTTCTTAGTTCTTTCTTGATAAGCGCAAAATCGATTGGTAGCTCATGATCGAATCGAGAAGTGCTTATGTTCTTTGAGAACAAAGCTGGCCAAGTTTTTACTATCCTTGAAAGCGCACAAACAAGCACATTGAGGAAAAATAAAGATAATAATATTCCAAATAAGATAGAATGGCTGTAGTGATCGAGCCCAAAAACGATGATTAACTTTCCAATTCCAGCATAATGACTGATGTAAAAAGCTTGCTCGTTATTTTGAGGTATGAGTGTGCCTATGCCAGCTACTGTGGCTATTAAAATCATCAAAACAATTGCCAATTTTATAGATCTAAAGAGCCTCAAGAACGACTTCATTTCATTTTCTCCCTCCAGCCAAGGTATCCATGAACAAAGTTGTAATGACAATCAAAGCACGAAAGCCCCTTTTCTTTTACTTTAAGTGCTTCATGTATATTTATTCCTTCAAATTTTACTTTCATATAAGGATATTCTTTGCCTGCACCATGGCATTGTAGGCACGCACTTTCAGTGAGATTGTCTTTGTAAGCGAGCTTTTCCCATTTAACTTTATAGTGATCGTACCAGTCTTTGTAAGTTGTAGGGTGAGGCTGTGTTAGATATATCCATGTTTCACGTAATCCTCCAAGTTTAACTTTCGTAAATCCAACTATGTTTTTAGGGATATGACAATCTGCACATGTTACACCTGCTTTTCCATGGGGACTTTCATAAAACTCTTTGGCTAAATAAGGATGACATTGCAAGCAAAAAGCGTTTGTGGAACTACCTTCAATACCAATTACAAGTAGTACACCAATGATCACAACACCGCCTACAACGAAAAAGCCTATTTTTTCCCCTGTCTTCCCGTAACGTGCGACCACACCCATCAAAATTCTTACAATGTTGAAAAGCATTGAAGGAACTTCTACAAATAAAATTTTAAAAAAATCAACAATAGAATTTTTTTTCATCTTATCATCTCTTTTTCACTATTTCAAAGGGAAAACAATGAATATGAGAAGATCCCAGATGATATGAGAATACATTGAAACCGCGACATTCCCAGTTAGGATATACATGGCTCCCCAAATCAGCCCAAGAATGAATGCGCTAAGCATTAAAGCAATATTACCTGTTGCAATATGCACAGCGCCATAAATGAGAGCAGGTACAAATAATGACACTATGATTCCTGTTCTCTCCAAAAACGCTTTGGTCACGAATCCTCTCCAAAAAAGTTCTTCAGCGATAGCTATCACAACAATGAAAATGGCTATTTCCCATCTACTTAACCCATTGCCAAGAGTATAGACATTCTTGATATCGTTTCGAAACAACGTTGAGAAAGAAGCAATGAAATTGAGAATCCAGAAAAGAAAGTAAGTAGCAAAGCTTACCCAAATAAAAGTTGCAGCCTCGTATCTGTTTACCTTCCAGGCTATGTCGCCCCGACTTAAAATTCCCAACAAAGCGAGAACTACTATCACAGAAGAGAGATTCCACCAAAAGTTTAAAAAGTGAGTATTAAATACCACATAAAATCCCACAAAAGCAGCCACTATCAAAATCCACAATGCTATAAAAGAAATCTTTTTATGTTCCTTTGCCCTCAAAAACAAAAGCTCCATTAGATTGTCACCTCACAAAAGACCAATTATCAAACTTGCTCCAAAGATCATTTCTGCCATTGCTGTTTTCTTATCCGTACCGCTAATATCTTCCGGTGAAAATTTCTTGTAAGCTTTGCCACTAAGTTGATGGTAAACTGCCAAATACACCGGAAGAGCAAAAAGTGAAAGCCAACTGAGTCGTGAGAGAACGTTTGTAAATATCAAAATAGCTGTCATTAGATACTGTAAAAGTACCAAGAACAAGTAAAGTCGTGTACCTGCTAAATCTCCTATCAATATTGGAAGCGACTTCAATCCAACTTTGCGATCATCTTGAGTGTCCCGAATTTCGTTTGCCAAAAGAATCAGCACTGTGGCTATGCCAATTGGAATTGACACAATCAGTCCTGATAAACTTAGGCGACGCGCTTGAACATACTCTGCCCCCATTACCATAAAAGGGCCCATTAGTAAAAAAACAAGCGGCAAACCGAATCCTCTATATTTCAGATTCAAAGGTTTTGCCGTGTAAAAATAACCACCAATAATTCCAATCAACCCAAACCACAACAGGTTAAAACCAGTATAACTTACCAACAAGAATCCAAGAGCAATCCCGGTGGAGAACATCACAAGACTGATGATCATTATTTCTTTTAGGGAGATTACCTTTTTAACCAATAAACCACTTGAGCCTAAAGTATCAGGCCTGTCGACACCGTTTTTGTAATCAAAATAATCATTACTTGTATTCACACCAGCATGAACACAAATGGCTGCTACCAACGAAATCAGGTACAACCACAGAGAAAAAGAAGAATATTGTTGCGCAATCAATGCTCCTACAGTTACAGGAATGAATGTAGCTATAAATGAAAAAGGTCTAAGAGCGATTAAATATTTCACTGATTACCCCCCCAAAAGCTGTTGTTGTTAATTGAGATTGTAATGCCGTTTACGTCTTTTTCGAAAAGTCCTAAACTCTTACGCAATTTTCTCTCTGGCTTAATGCTCTAATGAGCTGTATGATTGCCTATATTGTTTGATTGTGATTTTTTTAACTTTGCTTTTTACACTATATCTATCCATGATATTTGGTAATTAGAAAACCAATGTTACACTACTAAATTGGTCTACATTATTATGCAAATCAATAAGTGAGGGTATCCTGTAAGAGTGATTTTTAATTCTACTTGCTGAATTCATTTTAAGTAAATTATATTATACCATACAAGTCTACTTTATAATATACCATATAATTAAAATTAACGTCAAGTACTCAAATATTCTATATAACCTAAGCTATCATTCTGAACTGCCGAAGATCTTTCTGAACCGATCGCAAGTTTGCAAAGGTTTTGCGTGACATAAAGTTCCCTCCGGTAAAGCGATTGGAGAAGAGCAAAATTGCATACTTTGCAATGTCTTTTCGCTTTTTTGAATAAGGCGACAGCCGAAGGTAGCATTAGCTGGCGGGAATAGGTAGTTCTTATTTCGAAAACAAACTACGATATGTTGTTGAGGATGAGATTGTATATCTTGACTTTTTACACTAATAGTTTGCTCAAGAATATTTTTTCTAAGTACACAATAACCAAAGCTACTCCAGCAAATATCGCCACTATAGATTCCACTTGCCATGTAGTCAAAGATGAATAATATCCTATAGTAGGCACAACGAAATCTACAATAGAATGGAAAAACACAGCAATGCCAAGTATCCAACGATTCCTCAGGCTATGCATTACTAATAAAGCACATCCTACATGAATCAATACCGCTAGATTACGTTCAACTGCTCCAGGAAGCATATCTAAAAAGTTAAGCGATTCTTGAGCCATGATCAAAATCTTGATTATCGGAATGCAATATATCAACAGGATTTCAAGGAAAGCCGCACCCAACCCAAAAGCAACGCCATTAAGCCATGTCCTCTCCTCAACAAAGGATTTTAGGAATTTGTATCGAAAACCCTCCTCAAAGATTCCCGCTAAGACTGCACTAAAGCCTATGAACCATATCGGTGGAGGTTGAGGAGATCCAATAAAAAGGTAAGTGGGTTGAAGTATAGCACTCCTGATGAGAGCGACAAGCCATGCAAATGCACCCAAACCTACAATTGCGAGTAATTTTTTATTTCTTATACGAAGATATATGACCACAGAGGCAGTAGGGACCAATGCAATGGCGAAAAGAAAAAGTAAAACTGAGATTTGCATAATATCATTTCCAATTCAATTTAACCGCTCATTTATTTTTTCTCACTAATTTTCGTATCCCACACATTGAACCAAGACCATTTATGACATTTCGGGCATCGCATGTATCTCTTCTTTCCAAATCTTATGCTTGTAAAAGATGCACCGGGTATCCACTCATACACAAATTCATGGCCACACTTGGTACATTTTAATTTGCTTTTCATATTTTTACCTCCCATGAAGAAGTTCTCCAACATCTTTCCATACATGAATGGCTTCGTCTTCATGCATGATCTTTACAAGAAATGTAAAATAGATTCTCTCTGCTTTGTTATCTTTCATCATTAATAGTTAACAGCGTCAAAATGATTGAACTCATTATCTCATTTTTTGGAAGAAATTTATCTCGGGAGCGGATCAATTTTCTTGGGCGCACTGGATCAATTTATTGTACCTTATACATAAAAGAAGCCCACGAAGTAGGTTTGAGTGAGCCAAAGCGAACCATTTATCCGCTGTTAAGTGCAGTAAAATTTATACTTTTCATTTAACCAGTTTATAATATAATCTATTGCAAGTGTGTGATTTCCTATCTGGCAATGCTCTTGTCCACCTTCTTCTTGTGTAAATATTCTTCCTGTAAGAGTATTTGCATTTTTTATTTTCTTCATCAATATATAGTAATGCCTTAATGGGATATAATGGTCTTTTTCGCCGGCCAGCAATAACACATTGCAGGTAATATTCTTTTCAATACCTTTGAGAGTATGCTTTTTTAAGTGCGCATAAAACTCAAATGGTGTATCTGTTCCCGTGATATACTGCCCATGTTCTATTGCCCAATGGACAAGTAGATTCTTTTTCATTATTCTATAAATAAGTCCGTTAATCAGATTTTTTGCCTTTAATGAAAACAGAATATTAAAAACTATTTTCATAATGAAGGGAAATGGATTGGTCATACAATCATAACCGTCATAGAGCACATCAAAAGTAACGGCTTCAGAAATTCTCTTCTCAAATGCAGAAGCCCGTAATGCAAGATACCCTCCCCAGGAGATACCAATAACTGATGCTTTATCAATGTTGAAATAATCAAAAATGGCTGCAACCGGTTTTTCCCACTGATAAGTAAAATTAATCCCTTGTTTTAGTGTTTCGCCCTGTCCCGGGGTTGTGTCAAGTATTTGCTGTAAAATTATTCCTGCATCCTTAAAAGCTTAAAAAGCCCTTTTTCAAGCAACTATTTCATTCTCTTCATCTTTCTCGTTTTCTTCAACATCCATGTTCAAGTAT
>JALSLY010000054.1 GCA_026988035.1 Thermotogae bacterium | reverse complement strand
ATGCCAGAAGGCAAGGAATCGGTGGCTCCGATGCCGCTGCCGTATGCGGCCTCAACAGATGGAAAAGCCCTTTAGCTGTCTACCTTGAGAAAATTGGTGAAATTGAAAATGATATCGATAACGAACAAATGTATTGGGGAAGAGTACTTGAAGACGTTGTGGCTCGGGAATTCGCAAAGCGCACAAAGATGAAAGTGCGAAATGTTAATTTTATCGTTCGACACCCGCTTTATCCCTTCATGATAGCTAATTTAGATCGAAAGATAGAAAGAAAACCTTACTTGTTAGAGTGCAAAACCACATCGGTTTACCGCGCAGATGAATGGAAAGATAGCATCCCTCAAGAATACGCCTTACAAGTCCATCACTACCTTGCAGTTACAGGTTATCAAAAGGCTTACGTGGCTGTCCTAATCGGTGGGCAGAAATTCGTGATTAGGGAAATAGGCCGCGATCCAGAAATAATCGAATACCTTATCAAAATAGAAAAAGAATTCTGGCAAATGGTGGAAACCCGCACCCCACCAGCCATCGACGGTTCAGATGAAGCTAAAAGAATTCTTGATCTTCTGTATCCTGTTGCTGTTCAAAAAAATCCGATACAACTTGATAACAGTGTGAATGCATTGATCGAAGATAGAAATGCTTTAGCTAAACAAATCAAGCAATTAGAAGTACTGAAGAATGAGAAGGAAAATCAGCTAAAAGCCCTTTTGAAAGGCAACGAAAGCGGAAAGACTGATAAATATATCGTACAGTGGAAAAACGTTCAATCCTCACGATTCGACTTAAAAGGATTCCGTGAGGCCCATAACGAGTTGTATCAAGAATACTCAAAGCCTGTCATTTATAGGCGCTTCATGATAAAGGAGGTAAAAAACCATGAGTAACGAATTAAAAAGTGTATTAGCTCAAAAAGCAAAAGAGGGGCTCAAGCCAAGCCCCTACAAGACTATACAAGATATGCTAATGCGCATGTCCTCTCAAATCCAAGCAGCCCTGCCAAAGCACATGAATGTTGAGCGCATCACACGCATAGCTATGACTGAAATCCGCAAAAACCCCAAACTATTACAAGCATCCCAAACCTCTTTGCTCGGAGCAATTATGACATCCGCTCAACTCGGCCTCGAGCCTGGAGTGTTAGGGAATGCTTACCTCGTCCCATATTATAACACGAATCTAAAGTCTTACGAAGTGCAGCTAATTATTGGATACAAGGGCCTACTTAATCTTGTTTACCGTTCTGGGGAAGTTTCTTCAGTTTATGCAGATGTTGTATACGAAAAAGATACATTTGAATTTGAGCAAGGACTTACGGAAAAACTTAGACACATTCCAAAGCTCACAGGTGATCGAGGTGCAATTATAGCGGTGTATGCAATTGCCCATTTCAAGAACGGTATGCATTATTACATTGTGATGAGCCACGATGATATTGAAAAAATCAGAAGTCGTTCAAAGGCCCCTGACAACGGCCCATGGGCAACAGACTATGTGGCAATGGCCAAAAAGACTGCGATCAAGCAACTGTGTAAATACCTACCAATGAGTGTCGAGGTGCAAAAAGCTATCTTGGTTGATGAGTCTACACGAAGGGAAATTTCCACCGACATGGTGGAAGAAGTCCCAGATGAAACCGACTGGGAAGATACGGAGGTGGAGATACAAATGGAACCACAAAAGGAAGAAGAAAAAGAAGAAAAACAGATCACACAAGAACCTGAAAAAGTCAAGGAAATCGGTACTAATTATTTGAAACAACTTTACAAACGGCTTGAGGAAGTTTATCCCAACAGTGAGCAAAGAAAAAGGATTTTTACCGCCCTTTGTAAACGCTTTAAAGTGAAATCGCTGGCACTTTTAACTAAAGAGCAGGCAGAGGAGATCATGGATGAATTACAATAGTACCTCCCATCAAAAGGCTACCTCCTTTAATCTTTTTACCCCCTCACCCTTCACGCCATATGGCGTGGGGGATTCTTTTCAGAAAAAAGAGGTGAGAAAATGCAAAATATAGAAGAAATTGAAACACTTTTGATGGAACATCTGAAATCCGCTAAAAAACGAGGTAACTATATCTTGGCTTTGTGCCCTTTTCACGATGATAAAAATCCATCCTTAGCAGTATATTTGGACGATAACCCACACTATCACTGCTTTGCTTGTGGAGCACATGGAAGTATTAACGAACTTTTCGACAAACTCGGAATTAACGCAAAGATAGATCTTCCGAAAGCTAAGATTATTCAAGCAGGGAAAGAGGGTATTGAACCATTCCGCCCTCCAAAAAGTGATTTGGATCTTCTTGAAGTAAGTGAAAAGTATTTTAAAAATCTTAATGGCATTACACCAGATGAATACATGCAAGGGAAAAAGATCATAGTCAATTCTAAACATGACTACTGGTTAAACAGAGGAATATCACTTGATGTCCTGTTAAAAATGGGAATTGGATGTGGTGAGGATTCAAGGGGTTTCTTTTACTCTTTGCCTTACTGGTGGATAGACCCTGAAACAAGTATGCGTACATCTAATTTTGAAATTGTATTGATAAAAAAAATCTACCCCAACCAGGGTAGAGAGAAAGATGCCTATGGAATTTATCCACAAAATACATCGATTCCATTATACCACGAACCGGCCTTGATTTATGCAAGAAAAAATAAACTAAAAATAGGAATCTTTGAAGGTGAGAAAGACACTCTTATGGCAATTACACATGGGATTTTAGGGGTAGGAATTGCTGGAAAAAACGGAATGAAAAAATCTTTTATCCCTCTGTTTAAGGGAATACCTGAAGTGATGCTTTGGCTGGACAACGACGCTGATAAAGAGATGGAACAAATCATAAAAGTGTTTGAGTTTTACAAAAAAAGGTATAAGTACCAACTACCAAGAATTAAAAAATTCAACTGGAACGACTATGATTTACCCAAAGGTGGAGACTTTAGCGATCTGATGCACTTGAAAATGCTAAAAAGGAGAGCCACAAATGCCTATTGATAACGAGTGGAATGAAGAATTCTGGAAATCTATGGAACCTCATTTTATTGACAAGAATGAAGAATTTGATGATGCGCACATTCTTGGGTACGATACTGATGGCACCATAATCCTTTGGGTAAATGGAACAATTGCTTTTGTTAAAGACAAAGAGCTTACGCGCACACGTTGGCATCTATTGACCGGATATTTCCACGAAAAAAAAGAATGGGCAGACTTCAAAGCAAGAATTATTAGCACTGCTCATTCTACGGGAGTCTTGTTTCAAACACATCAGATTTCTACTGGAATATGGTACTCCGATGGCGTTTTTTACCTTATCAATGGAAACGAAATAGTATTTTATGATTCTGCCCTCAACAAGTTTTTGAAAAGGGAAACGCCTGTAATTGATTCACAGATCGTGAATTTCACAGGTGAAAAATGGTTCGATATAAACAAGCTTTCTTCAAATAATACGGAAGATCTGAAAATTGATTTACACAATACATTCGACAAGTTATATCAAATAGTAAGGCAGTGGAATTTTGCTTATGAAGAAATGACATTGTATCTCACTGCCTTCATCATGTTGGCACCTTTATCACCTGTGATGAAATGGAGGCCTATTGTTTATCTCCTTGGGCGTCGAGGTGTTGGAAAAACCACTTTGCTGGATCTAATTGTTGAATTGTGGGGGCCTTTAGCAATTAGGTTAGACAAGGCATCTGCATATTCTATCGCTCAAAGTGTTGGAAATACCAGCAAAATACCAATCTTAGATGAGTTTGAAAATGACCGGCACGTCGCCAACATCTTAAATCTATTGAAGAATACCACTGGCGAAAACGGCGGGACAGTTACACGGGGAACTATCGGTAAGAATGCTAAAACGTACAGGATAAAGCAAATGTTCTGGCTTGCCTCGATTTACGAAGCAACTTATGACGCTGCTATCGAATCAAGAATGGCTATTTTCAAGCTGAAAAAGCATAATGGCCCTTTAAATTATCCAACAAGTACCGAACTGAGTGAATTACGCCATAACATTATTCGTATCCTCATTCCCATGTGGCCTGAAATAGAAAAGAAGGCTACTCAGTATCGAAAAAGCAAAAACGAATATCAAGTACAAGACGGGCGGCTTATAGATAACTATGCTTACGTTACCGCTGTGGCTGATCTTGCTGGCTTCGAAGCGGGAATCCCTGAATACTTATCGCGTGAAACATTCGAAGAGGATGAGAACGCTATCATAGATGCTATTTTATCCTCCAGAGTTAGAGTTTCTAACCTCGAGGAAAGCATTATCGAAGCATTAGAACAAGAAGAAAACGTAGAAGCATTTGGCTTAAAAAAAGTTGAACACGGCGGTGCTACTTACCTTGCAATCAAACCTAATGTCGTTGTGCGACTTCTTTTGAAAGATACGAAGTGGAAAAATATGGACATATCAGCTCCCCTTGAACGAATTGAAGGAGCAAAAACAAGTATTGGGGTGAAATTCAATGGTAGAACACTTAGAGCCATTCTTATACCATGGAAAGTTTTGGGGCTTGAGTCATAAGAAGTGCAACCTTGCAACTCAGTGCAACCGCCTTGCAACCGCTTTAAATGCAGAAGCGGTGGGGGTTTACGTGGATCGGTTGCAAAGTTGCAGAAAAATCATTTATGTATATAATATACTCTTTTTTATTTTTTTTGAGAAAAAACGCTGCAACTCTGCAACTATATATAAATAAATATAAATAAATATATATATTATAAGGGTTTAGAGCGGTTGCAGAGCGGTTGCAAAACGGTTGCAGAGTTGCAATCAATGGAACCACCGGTTCCATCCAATAGAAATTTTTAGAGAGGTGAATGAGGTGACATGGTTTCTGAATGTCATTACTGCAATTGTGTTTTTGATTGATTATGGTGTTTCTCAAATTTATGGGAATTTGTGGGCTTTTTGGATGATGATGGGATACTTCTTGATCTTGGTGATTCTGCTATGGCCGTGAAAAAAGAGAAAGAGATTCCAATTTTGGCAGACACATTAACACAAATCTTGTCATCGAGAATAAAGCTCACGGAAGACGAGAGAAGGGTAGTTACAGCGCTAAGAGACTCTCTAAATAAATTTATAGCCAAAAAGGTGGTGAAAAATGATGGATGAAACGTATGTCCTAAAACCAGGCAAAAAATGGGAAATTGATTATGAGGTCATGCTTAATCCCAAAACCCCTTTGAATCCAGGAAAACAACAAGAGGAATATTTGCAAAAGGCGACAGAACAACAACTCCAGCAGTATCAACAAGCACTTGCGGAAAAACAATTGACTAATCCAATGTTGTCTGGATGGAAAATATCAAGCTTGAGCATAAAAAAATATGAACTTGTGAGGTGTACTACTTTTTCATGCATTCAGGAAACAAACAACGCTGGATACAGGATAAAAGTGGATTACGCAATGATTGTAGATGGGACTAACGCTGGTACCTCTCTAACTATCAATGTTGCTAATTATACGACGTGGTGGGATCATGATGTTTTTTGGTTGTCTGCCTTCTTAAAAGAAATGTGGAAGACTTCCCCGTTTTTCACACTTTATAGTGGTGTGAAGTGGCTTGGATATAAACTTTACCAAGCTGGGAAAGCAATTGTAAATTGGGGTGAAACTGTGATCGATTGGATTAAAAATAATTGGAAATTAGCTCTAATCTTGGTAATTGCCGTCTTATTTGTTTTCTTGAATGGCCGAGGCGGCGGAAGCACATTAGCTCTATTTCTGATCGTTGGAATTGTGGCGTATTGGTTGTATCCGGATTTTTTTCAGTCTCTTATCGGTGAATTTCAATCCAAAAAATCCTAATGAAAGGGGAAGAAAAAGATGGATGGTAAAAAGATAGTTGTACCTTCAGAAGAAAAAAGTTTTCCAAAAGTGCTGTTTGTTCCGTCTATGGTAGTTCCAGCCACTGCACTTAATTCCTTTTTGGTGCGATACGGAAAGAATTTGTTAGGGTTCCTTCCTGCTTACACTGACGAGAATGTTGCTAAGCAGTTTAACGCCCCTTTTTTGACGATAAAGAGTAATTTTGTTGAAGAAAAGAAAATTAAAATTCCAGGGCAAGGAACCGTTGTAGATCGCATAAAACAAATAGAAAAGGAGATTAAACAACACGAAGATGCTTGAGCCGCTTAATCATGTGAATATCAAAGAGATATTTGAGAAGCACCTTCAACTGAGTGTTGCCGATGGAAACGCGTCGCTTGACACATTGCGCACATATTGGAAAAATGTGGCAAGATACCTTGTTTTTATCAAGCGGCAGGGATGGAATCCTCTACACGTTTCTCCTATAGAAATCAAAAAATACCGTGAAACATTGATAAACCAAGGAATGAAGCCGACTACGATTCAATCCCATTTATCTGCTATAAGGCGGTTTTATGAAGCTTTAGAAGAGAAACATATTATCAGTTTTAATCCCGCTGCGCATGTGAAAGCCCCGAAAGAGATCACCGATCCAGCAGATCGGATCTCATATTTGGACGAAGTGGAGCTAAGACACCTTTTTAGGGTTATACCGTTGGACAACAGCTTGCAGAGCTTAAGGGATCGCCTCATTATTGCCATCATGGCCCTTGAAGGTGCAAGAACGGTGGAATTGCATCAAGCAAATATTGAGGATATTACTAAGCGTTCAGATGGAATTGGTATACGCGTTCATGCTAAAAGGCATTCTCGGCTTATCCCCTTGAGGCCTGATATTGGCAAGTTGCTAAACAAATATCTGGAAGTACGAGCAACACAAGAACCTTTAGAGCCTTCAAAGCCTTTGTTTATAGGGCTTTCGAAGCATAAACCATACCTGCGCTTATCGCGGCGTGCATTCAGATGGATTGTTGATAAATACCTAAACCAAGCGGGTTTAAAGCATGTAAATGGAAAGAAGATATCCGCCCATGCGCTTCGACATACAGCTGGAACGTTAGGGTATCAGGCAACTCATGATATACGGCAAGTTCAAGACCTTTTAGGGCATGTGAGCCCGGCAACTACAGCGATTTACATTCATGCGCAAAATAGATTTCTCAAGAACCCTGCATTACAAATCAATGTTGATATCGGAGGTGATTTTGGTGAAGATAAATCTAACAAGGGATAAGTTGTATACAACTACCGAGATTGCAAAGATATTTGGAGTGCGTCTCAAAACCGTCCGAAATTGGATTGCTGACGGAAAACTTGGGGCGATTAAAGTTGGGCATATATACCGCATTCCAGAAGGCGAATTAAGAGAGTTTATGAGGAGGGGAAGCTACGATGAAATTGAATTATCTTGATTTAATGAATCTCATCGGAAAGATGAAATATAAATACGATGAAGACAGAGATATTCTAATCCTCAAGTTTAATCAAGGCGAATATACCCCCGAAAACGTCAAAGAATATGAATTTGCGGACGGAAACGTCAAAATACGGTATCTTGATGAGCAAAAGCCTTTATCCATAGTAATTTTAAACTTTCATGAAACTATAAACCGTCCCGACATGAAGGAAGTTATTGGTGGAATGTCTGGGATCTTACCACAAGTTAAAACCTTATTTGGGATTGGAGGTGTAAACAGATGAAATTAAGCGATCTAAGCTATATCTGGAAGACAAATCATAAAAAGCTACAGCTATACGCAAAAAGCATTCATAAACCGCTAAATGACATTTTGACTTTTTGGGATAGATTAGAGTTTTTAAGAAAAAATGCGGATAGAATTGATTTTCCACAGCATATTCTCCAGTTTTACGATATCCTTGTTAAAAAGGTAGAAACTATGTCCGCCGAGGATATTCCCCTGAAGTTCTTTAAGCAAAAAAATCCAAATCTGGAAGATTTCATTCGTCAGTTATTACCGGAAGTAGAACAACGCCTCAACGTTAAACTTTCCACATTAGTAGGGCAGGTAAATTTTTATTATGGACGGGGTATGCAGCAAAATAAAACAGAAGAAACCTCTAAAAATAAAAGCTTTACAAGTTCAACAAACGAAGAAAAAGAAGTAGATAATACAGATACCCCAGATACAAATGATGGAAAGCCCCCTGAAAACAAGGCTTCAGATACTTTGGAAAGAGAAAATGTATCTCTTTCAAAAGATTCTATTGCAAGGGAAAAAAGTGAAGAGAATGGTAATGTTCCTCCATTAACAGGAAAAGAAGATAAGATCACCGATAATGTTGATGAAACTCTTAAAGATAAAGGCTCTATGCCTTCAAAGACCGGAGAAAACAATGTAGGTACTCCACCTGCCGAAACGGGAAAAAGCTCTGAAAACAAAGGCTTAGGGCCACAAAAACTTGAAGCATTTAAATATTATGTATTCCAGCCAGAGCCAACAGGGAAGGAGGACGGAGGAATGTTAGAAAAAGAGATGTTGAATCAGGAAAACAACGAACGGGCAGAAGAAGATAAAGTAGAGTCTCCTGCGTTTGTCAAACATGAACAAGAGCAAAAAACGGAAGAGAATAAAGATGAGATAAAAATGGAAGAAGAAACGAATGAATCAGAAAAATCAAAGGTCAATTGGATGATGATCGCTATTATCGGTGGTATAGCAATTATCGCGTTAATTTTCTTGTTTAAATTTATGAAGAAGAAAAGCCAGCAATCACCTATATCCTATATTCCTCCAGCTTCACAACCACAACAAATTAGCCAAACACCACAAACTCAAACGGTATCAGAAACTCCAAGCACAATGGGGGAATACACAAAGTCAATTGTTGAAAAAATGAAGAATAATAAAACTACCCGTCGGCCTGAGGAAATCTGGGGGAGGAGATCATAATGGTGGACGTAATCGCAAAACAGCAACCTGATCCTTTTGAAGGGTTAGAAGGCTACATTCTTGATGATAATCATAAAGATGAACAAAAAGAAGCTCAGAAACAAGAAGAACAAATTTCTGAAGAAGAGGCTCCAACATCCGAAAATTCACAACTACGACAAGAACCTGATCTGGAATCTTTGCTGAACAATGACGAAGGTTTTCAAGAAGCAGCCCCTAAATCAAAATTAGGCGGGATACTTACAGATATATCTGGGCACATGATGAGTGCAGTATGGAAACTCTCTCCAGACGAAGAAAGCGAATTCATGGCCCATTTACGCCAAGGAGTAGAACCCTTATTAAATTTGCTTGCGGTAGATGATATTCTTGGAGTCCTGCCATTCCGTAAATTGAAACCTGTTACTCGCATCATATTAGCGATAGGCATTATCGTGATGTTCGGGATTATGTATAAGCCCCGCCACAATGCAATTCAACAATTACAGAGTGAGGCTCAAGAATCAGGAAAGGAAGTGGAATAATGGTAGTAGTTGTAATTGGCCCTACCGGAAGCGGAAAGTCCACATTTGTAGGGACTACGCTAAGGGGTATAAAAAATAAGCACATCGTTATTATTGATGATTCAGATTTCTATGCGAAGTTTTTTACAAAAATAAAAAAGGTGCCTTTAACGGAGAGAGGGGATCAGTACCAAAAATTAGATATAGATAAGCTTATCGTCGATACGGCAACCTATAACACCCCTTTACTCTTTGAAGTATCGCAACTTCAAACCCAGAACGTTCAGAAATTTTTAGATATTCTTGGGGAAAAGCTCTTGAAAGGGTATAAGGACCTCGTTCTTGTAATTGATGAAGCATACAGGTTATTCCCACGGTACAAATTTTCTACCACGATTGCTCAACTCCTTCGTTCAGGGAGAAAAAGAGGGATATCCGTGTATCTCATCTTTCAGCAGTTCAGGGATATCGATCCCCAAGGAGTGCGTGAAGCCACGTGGGGCATAGGATTCAAGCCTCAAGGCCCCTCAGAAATAGAAAATTTTCAAAAGACCTTCGACTTTTACAACGTTAACACTTTAGGCCCTCATTCCTATGTAATAAAGAATTTTCGAACAGGGCAACTTGAAATCAATACCCTCTTCAAAAGCGATTAAGGAAAAAAGGGTAAAGAAGTGTAAAGAAGCATCAAGAAGTGTAAAGAAAGTTATTGACTCTATTTTCGCCTCTGTTTCATGATTAAGTTGTTAAAACATTTTCATGAAAGGGGCGATTTTTTATGGCAGTTTTTGAATCACCATATACGGCAGGCAGTGCTGAAGATACAAAGGCATTGCTTATGACCGCTGTTGGAGGCCTCGTTGGAGGCGGTGTAACTTATTTCATCAACAAAGAGGCAAACAAGGAGAAAAAAGATTCGTCAGGCAACCCCGTGAAAGATCAAAACGGCAACATTGAATACGAAATTCAACTGCTTCACGATCATCCATATCTTACTGGCCTCTTCGTTGCGTTGGTAGGATTTTTACTCATGAAACTACCATTCCTCACTGCGTACAATGAAGACATTGAAAACGTGCTTGTAGGGATTATGGCTGGCGGGGCAGCTATGGCTGGAGCAAGTTTGGCAACGAAGATGAGCCTTTAATGGCTAAAGAGGTGATCAAAAATGAAGGAAACATTGACTCAAAATCTGTCAACAATAGCCATTAATCCGCTTAATGGACAGCTATTGTCAACAACTGGCCAACCAAAAGAATCATTGAATCTTGTTCAATATCTGCCTTATCCTGTAATTGGATTCAAAGTCCCTCAAGGCGTACAGTACATCATCGATCCAAATCCTGTAGTGCAGTTCAAATTCTACACCGACGCAGCGGGGACTACTCAAATTGCACCAGGAGACACAATCATAATGTACGCAAAATCGCCGAGTGATCCTCCCACTTCTTTTGGGGTACGGATAGCGGAAGCAAAATATAGGCCGTGGTGGGAAGTGGCAGCTAACCTTCAAGGCATGGGACAATTTGCTGGAGGGCTAACGTTCCCGATTGAAGAACAATTTGTCCTTGAATCGAACTACACACTCATAATTGCGATAGCAACGTTGCTTCCTTCCGAAACGTTTGATTGGACAAACAGCACGATAGGGATTCCAGTTACAAAAGCGACGATGAACTACTAAGGGGGCGGAAAAAATGAGAAAAACGGTATTGACGCTTGATCAATTCACATATTCCGCTCCTTCAGCAGGTGTTAACTCAAAAATTTTGACTTATACTGTCCCGATCAACTCGTATATCATCCTTCGTGCAGATGAGATGATGAAGCTGCGCTTTACGGCAAGTCAAGTGTTTACTTACAATGCTGCTCAAACGAGTCCTGACGTAACAGTTACTGTTAGCGGCTCAGTCGCTCAAGTAGGTACAGTTTTGGGTTCTAAGGCAAACCCAAGTATTTCAGCGGTAGGATTTTGGCATACAACATCTCCGTCTGCTTCAACTAAGATTGTTGAACCGACAAATATTTCTGGTTCAGACATCACATTTGCCGTAAATGACACTACCTCAACGGCGGCAACGTTGACAGTTTACTATCTGTTGGGAAACGGGAACTTCTCATGGGTAGTTGGGGTTCCAGTCGCGGCAGGGAATATTACAGCGACTCTGTATAGTGATTCGATACAGCATGTGAATTCTTTGAATCAAACTTCCCCAGAGTCGGCATTATATTTCCCAGAGCAAATCACATTGCCTCAAGAGTTTACCCTTAACCTGTATGTTCAATCTACTCCAGCAGTTGATATGGCTCTTGACTTGTCGACAGAAACTCCGAATACGCTGGCTGGTATTCAAATCCCGATCCTTACTGGCCCAATGACTGAGATTCTTCAACAAGATCCAGAAGTGAAGAAACATGTCATTGATTACCTTTTGGGCTAAAGGGGGTGAAAACGATGATTGTTGTAGCGTCTTCGGTAACGACAAACACAGGAACAACTGTGCCAGCAATCACTGTAAGTCCGTCGAGTTGGGAAAAAGGCGTACAAAAATACCAACAGACCCACAATATCCAGGATTTTCTTAATTCAACGACCACAACAGATGGCACAACCCTTGGACAAGCTATAAAGAATTACACTGCACAAATTCAAGCTGGTGGTGGGACTTATAACCCAAATATTGCGGCCACCTTGCAAGCACTTGAGGAAATTATTCAAAGTGCACTTAACAACCCATCAACTGTAAATAATGCACAAAATAATGGGACTCCACTCAATATGTTGCCAAGTGGTGGCGGCTCAACTGTTGGCTCTAATAGTTCCAGTTCAAATTCTTCAATGTTTTGGCTTGTAGCACTTCTTGTGGTGGGAGCTCTGTTATTCTTTTCCCATCCTCCGAAATGGATGTAATGCCCGCCCTAAAAAGCGGGCCGGTTTTATTCCTTTTTACGGGAAGTGATAGAAATGGCAGCACCGGTTCGATATGATGTAGGTTCAGACATTTTGTATATAGGTGTAACCGCAGATTACAAGAAATTGTGGGTGGTATCCAACTCTAACAGCGATGTTGGAAAGTACCTGTTTTGGTGGGCATACATTGAAGTCCCATTAAATTTTGATGGGCAAAGCCACAAAATCGTTTTGGATTCAAAACAAAACCCAAAATTCGAGTCAGAAACGGCTGGTTTAAATATACATTTTCAAGATGGAACGCTATATTATTCAGCTTTTGTAACATCTGGAAAAGTGTTTCAACAAAAAGGTAAAAGAGTTATAGCATTCCACCTTGATCCAGGATCGCTTAATTTGTCTTTGAATGGCGATGG
>JALSLY010000053.1 GCA_026988035.1 Thermotogae bacterium | reverse complement strand
GTTGAAATGGCGGATGTTGAAAGGGTACGAGAAATGGAAGATTGAGAAAAGGGAAGATATTTTGACAATTGAATTTGAGTGACATGTTTAGGCAAACCAAGTGCTAGTGTGTAAGAGGTGATACGAGTGTATTGGTCCTTTCTAGAAAATTTAGAAGGGTCTAGCATATGAGACAAGATTTGTGGTATATTTGTTGTGGGCATGAAATCACTCCTTTCGTTGATCTTGTTCACAACGATTATACGAGGGTTTCATGCCCTTTTTCAATGACCGATGCCTTTGATTTTACTCAACATTCATCTCGTTAACTCGACTTGCATAATTTGAGGGTAAATAGCATGATAAACATTCTTAAAATATTGCGATTTTTCTAACCTTGGCAAGCTATGGTTAGTTCCCTCAAAGAGGGAGCTAAACTATAATAAAATGTAAGGAGGCGTTTTGAAGTGAAGAAGAAACTGGTGTTTCTTGTGATCGCTGCGATGATTCTCTTTTCAGGAATATCCATGGCAGCAAAAACTTCTATTACGTTCTTAACAGGCCCCGACACACAGCATTTCTATGCCAAAGCCATTGAACTCTTCGAACAAGAGAATCCAGACATCATTGTAAACCTTATTCAAGGACCGCACTCCACAAATGCTCGTCAACAGATGTTCATGACTGCTTCCATGGCTCATACTTCTCCATACGACCTTGTTTGGGCAGATATCATATGGATTCCACCACTTGCAGCGAATGGATGGTTGCTCCCAATTGATAAATATGTGGATGTCAATAAACTTTATGCCCAAAATTTTAGAGCAACTGTTGATGGAAGTATCTGGAAGGGACACATATACAGAGTTCCTGTTATGAGCGACGCAGGTCTCATATATTATCGAAAAGATCTGCTGGAAAAAGCCGGAATGAAACCGCCAAAAACTTTCAAAGAGCTTTTTGAAGAAGCTCAGAAATTGCAGAATCCGTCCAAGGGACTCTGGGGATTTATCTATCAAGGAGCGCAATATGAAGGCCTCGACTGCTTCTATCTCGAGTGGCTTTGGGGAAATGGCGGCTACTACTACGATCCAGTCACCAGAAAAGTCGGTATTGACTCTCCTCAAGCGATTCAAGCAACTCAGTATCTTGTGGACACGATTCACAAATACAAAATAACACCACCTGATGTGCTTACATTTATGGAAGAAGAATCGAGACATATGTTTGAAAGCGGGCATGCAGTTTTCTTGAGAAACTGGCCATACGTATGGGTGTTGTCTCAAACCGACAAAAACTCAAAGGTTAAAGGCAAAGTTGGAGTGACAACCGAGGTTTGTGCTCCTGGAGAACATCCATATGCCACACAAGGAGGATGGGGAGTCGCCATTTCGGCGTTCATAGACAAAAGCAAAATTCCAGCAGCCATTAAATTCGCAACGTTTATGAATAGTTACAAAATTGAGAAATTGATGGTAAAAATGACTGGTGTGGATGTTTCAAGACGAGATATATACTACGATCCAGAAGTGCTCAAATGGAATCCATTTTTCAAGGATCTTAGAACCATACTCGAGCACACAAGATGGAGACCAGCTACCCCTCTGTGGCCCAAACTGTCTGATATCATGTCTAAATATTTGACAATGGCTATGACTCAACAAATGACACCAGAACAAGCTAACAAAGCAATGGCGAAAGCCGCAAGAGAAGCTGTTAAAGAGTATTGGGCAACTCATTAAAACTAACAAGGGGAGATCAGCGGCAAGTGGGGAAGCTCGCTTGCCGCTTACGCAAATTTGGGAGGTGTAAATTTTGGCAATGCAGAGTGTTAATCCCAAACATGAGAAGGGTTATTTACTTGCCTTGATAGGATTCGTTTCCCCAATAGTTGTCTTTTTCACAATTTTTCAAATATATCCCTTGATTAAAAACGTATGGTTTTCCTTCACAAATATACATAACAACTTCACACTTAACAATTTTTACGCGATCCTCACTGGCTCATCATTTTGGCAGTCAACATGGATCACTGTGAAGTTTTCGTTGATATCTGTATCATTCGAAATGGTAATCGGTTTTATCTTTGCATTATTGCTCAATCAAGAATTTCATGGAAGGAAAGCCGTTAGAACCATATTCTTGATCCCTTGGGCATTGCCCACAGCTATTATGGCTACAGGGTGGAAATTCATGCTTCAACATTCTTATGGTCCAATACCATGGATACTTTATTGGCTACATATCACTCAATCACCACCTTATTTCTTATCGATGCCAAAAATGGCCTTTGCTTCAATAATAATGGCAGATATCTGGAAAACCGTACCTTTTTGTGCTCTTTTACTGCTTGCTGGTTTACAGGCTATACCAAGAGATTTATACGAAGCAATGGAAGTAGACGGTGCCGGTTGGTTCTTCAAGCTGAGAAAGCTTACATTCCCTTTAATGCTTCCAGCCATAACTGTAACCCTTACATTCAGATTCTTACAGGCATTTGGCGTTTTTGATCTTATATGGGTTCTCACAAACGGTGGGCCAGGAAACGCGACCATGGCACTTTCTCCTTTTATATATCAACAAACTTTCAACTGGCTTGATGTGAGAGCTGGAGCTGCTACAGCTGTAATAACGTCCATTTACATAATAGGACTCGTCGTGGTTATTTGGATAACCAGAAGTTATGTTGGAAGGAGGTATGCAACTCAATGAAAAAATTCTTTCTTTATGTTGGTGTAATTTTGATGATCTTTTTCTGCCTTTTTCCGATATACTTTTTGCTCTTGAACTCCTTCGAGCCTACAAGTGTATCTTACTCTTCGCCACCAATACTTTATCCAGTGGCTTTCACGTTTTCGAACTACATAGGTGTTTTTAAAGATATATCGTTAGGTTCTTATATAGTCAACAGTTTGATAGTTTCTTTAAGCGCGACGGCAATTGCGTTACTCATAGGGTCAATGGCCGCCTTTGCCATTGCCAAGATAAAATTCAAAGGATCCAGTACCTTATTGAATCTCTTGCTCATTCTCGGTTTTTTCCCAGCAGCTACTATGATATTCCCCCTTTATGAAATGTTTGCAAAATTTCACCTTCTAAATAATTATCTCAGTTTGATTCTTCCTTATACCACCATGAGCATACCTTTAACCGTTTGGGTCCTTTCTACTTATTTTGGGCAAATACCTGGTGAACTTTATGAAGCCGCAAGAGTAGATGGAATGTCAAGGTTTCAAGCATTTTATAAAATAATTCTTCCTCTTGGAATTCCCGCTGCTTCAACAGTTGCAATACTTGATTTTATCGCATGTTGGAATGAATTCATACTGGCACTGACTTTTATGACAAAAGAGAACATGAGAACAATTACTGTGGGAATATCCATGATATCAGGTAGATTCTCATATCAGTACCCATGGGGTGAGATCATAGCAGGTGCTTTGATTGTAACCGTACCGCTTGTCGTAATAATATTCGTTGCTCAAGAGAAGATCATCAGTGGTCTTACAGCTGGCGCAGTCAAAGGATAAAACAAAGGAAGGGATGGAAAGATGCACAAGTTAGAATTAAAAAAAGTTGTAAAGCGCTTTGGAGAAAAAGTCATGGCAGTTAACAACGCAAATTTTTTCGTTGATGACGGCGAATTTGTGAGTCTGTTAGGACCTTCGGGAAGCGGTAAAACAACCACTCTTCGCTTGATAGCTGGATTAGAAAAAGCAGATGAGGGTGAAATATCGATAAATGGCAAAATTGTGAATGCTCTTTCTCCTTCCGAAAGAGACATAGCCATGGTCTTTCAAAGCTACGCACTTTATCCCCACATGAGTGTTTACAAAAACATGGCAATTCCGTTAGAAATAAGAAAAGTCTCAAAGGCTAAGATCAAACAAAGAGTTACCAGCATTGCAGAAATGCTTGGAATACCTAACTTGCTTGATAGAAAACCAAGGGAACTAAGCGGTGGCCAACGTCAACGTGTAGCACTTGGACGCGCACTTATAAGAGAACCAAATCTTTTCTTGCTTGATGAACCTCTTGCTAATTTAGATGCCATACTGAGACATAGAATGAGGGGAGAGCTTAAATCACTCTTCCACCATGTTCATGGCACAACAATTTATGTAACTCACGATCAGGAAGAAGCTATAGCGATGTCAGATAGAGTGATCGTTATGAATTATGGGTTAATCCAACAGATCGGAGCTCCAGAGGAGATATACAAGCGCCCTATTAATAAGTTCGTCGCTCTTTTTGTAGGTACCCCCCAGATAAACATATTTGAAGCTAAAAATGCTAAATCCATGAGTAAAGTGCTCTCTTCTCAAAAGCTCATCGCTCTCGAAAAACTCTTACACAAAGGAAAAGTTGAAATTGGAATAAGACCAGAGAATATCACTATTGAAAAAGGACCTATTTCAGGAAAGGTTATATTAACAGAGCCCATGGGAGCAAACATTTTGGTATCCGTTGAAATTTCGCTAAATTCTGAAAGAATAAAGATCAAATCGCTTGTACCAAACACGATGAGAGTTTCAGAGGGAGATGATGTGAATCTTTCACTTAAGGAATCCGAAATGCTCTTCTTTCTCAACGAAAAACGCGTTGAAATTTGAATGTTTTTTCTCTTTGCCTGTTTTTGTGTATTTTAGAGCAGCGATTTTATTCTAAAATTGCTGCTCTTATCATAAAAAAGAAAAGTAGAAACTTTATCGGTGAGTTGCCGAATTTAAAAATGTACGATATACACGGGAAATCTCTAAACTTAAAACGCTGAATTTCGCTAAATTAAAAGTGTATAATTTGAGTGAATTCAAATAATGGCATGTTTTTGTTGAGTAATCAAAGTAACTAAGGGGAGAGGTGAAAGTCATGATCGTAACGACAACCGAGAAAATTCCTGGTTATAAAACAAAAGAAGCACTCGGAGTGGTTAAAGGGAATGCAGTACTATCGAGAAATGTGGGAGTAGACATAGCTGCCGGTTTAAAAACATTGGTAGGGGGCGAAATCAAAGGATACAAAGAATTACTAACACGTTCTAGAGAGCTTGCTATGGAAAGAATGATTTCAGAAGCAGAAGAACTGAACGCTGATGCGATTGTAAACATGAGATTCGCTACAAGTCAGATAATGTCCGGAGCTGCGGAAATGCTTGCTTATGGAACAGCGGTGAAATTAGAAAAAGAGTGAACCATGATCACAGCATTTGAATTCTGCTAAAATTCAATTAGGAGGATCCTGACAAGTGAATAATGAATTGAATAAACTCGAAAAATTTATCGATGACCTAATAGAACAGCAAGAAAATTTAAAAACAAAACTCAAGGAGTCAAAAACCGAGGTAGAGAGATTGAAAATCGAAAATTCGGAGCTTCGAGCCATGCTTCAGTCTCAAAGTGTGAGGGTGGATGCATTACTCAAGAAACTTGAAAATTCTTTAAAGGGTGTACGAAAATATGAAAGGGGTGTACAAAGTGAGACGAACCGTGACATTCGAATTGGGGAATCGGAAATACAAATTCACAACCACTGATCCACAAAACGAGGTGGATGAAACATTACAGAGCATAAAAGAAGAATTTGAAAATTATTCCGACGTGGTGGAAAAATATGGTTACGATCGTATCTTGCTAATGATGCTTTTGAACAACGTTCATGAAAAACTGGTCTTAAAAGATCGAATTGCCAAGATGACTGAAAGATTGGAAAGAAGAGGAAAGGGAATCGTGGAATAAACATTCATGATGTAACGGAGTTCTTTGTGTTAACATAGTAGCAGTGCTTTTTATAGCAATAATTGGGGTGATGGTTTTTTGAAAATTGTGGCGATCGGAGGGGGAACAGGTCTTTCCACATTGCTGAGAGGATTGAAATTATTTTCAGATCTTGAAGTGACAGCTGTGGTAACAGTTACAGATGAAGGTGGAAGCTCCGGAATAATCCGAGAGGAACTTGGCGTGCTTCCACCAGGAGACTTAAGAAACAATATAGTAGCTCTGGCCGAAGATGAGTCACTTATGTCAAAGATCATGGCTTACAGATTTATTGAAGGGCAAACACTTAAAAATCAGAGCTTGGGCAATCTTATAATTGCCGCTTTGACTAAGATCACGGGAAGCTTCGCCACAGCTATTGAAAAAGTGTCGAGTATACTTGCTATAGAAGGAAAAGTTCTCCCTGTAACGGAGGACTCTGTTAGGTTAATCGCCAAGATGGAAAATGGAGAAGAGATTATAGGTGAAACGGAAATAATCAAAAAAAAGGCAAAAATATTAGAAATCAGACTCAACAATCCGGCACATCCTTTTCCAAAAGTAATGGATTCTCTCACAAAATGCGATGCAGTGATTCTCGGTCCTGGTAGTCTCTTTACAAGTATAATACCGAATTTGCTTGTAGATGGTGTGAATGAAGTGATGAAAGACAAGCCTAAAATTTTGATTGCTAACATGATGACCCAACCTGGAGAAACGATTGGCTTTTCTCTAAAAGATCATATTACCACGGTGGAAAAATATTTAGGCTGCCCGCTTGATCGTATTGTCGTAAACTCTGAAGCAATTCCAAATGAGGTCCTCGAAAGATATCGCTCTCAAGGATCAGAACCAATTTTTTCGAATGAAAAAGATGAGAGAGTAGTTTCGTTTCCCATGGTTAAAGTTGTTATTGATCCAAGAGATGGCGAAAAGAAGCTTCGCCATGACCCATTAAAGCTTGCTGCTTCCGTACGCGAAATTGTCATGAATTTGGTAGGTGATTGACAAAATGTCTTTTACTTCAGATGTAAAAGAGGAACTTTGTACTCTCCCCATAAATTCTTTCACTGCAAAAGCGGAGTTTGCCGGTTTTCTAAAATTCAAGGGAACACTTGAAATAGGAAAACGCAGTCATTTTGAACTTACCGTTAAAAATACCTGCGTAGCCAGAAGGGTAAAGAAATTACTGAAAATAATCCATCAAGGAAATGTGGATATCTTTTATCGTCAAGAAAAGCGCTTAAATGCTGGACGATTGTTTTTACTTAGAATCGCGGTCGAGAATGCCAAAGAATTTCTCAACGATCTTGGACTTAACACCGTAGGGGAAGTGAATGAGCAAACTGTATCAGACCCGATTTTGTTTTCTGCCTTTATGCGTGGAGCTTTTTTATCATCAGGTTCGATAGCCAATCCAGTTCATCACCACCATCTTGAAATTTACTATCGCAAGTTGGAAGCGTTGAATTGGATACTTAAAAGGTTGGAAGAATTCTTCGGAATAATTGGTCACATAGTAGATGTAAGCTACGGGTACAGATTTTACATCAAAAATGGTGAAATGATAGAAGAATTCTTAAATCTCATAGGCGCAATGAGAGCCGCAAATTTAGTCCACTCTGTTATGATGGCAAATAGAATCCGTTCAGATGTAACGAGAAGCGTGAATTTTATAGAAGCCAATTCCAAACGTAGTGGAACTGCAAGTTTAAAACAGATTGATGCAATTATAGAAATTGATCGCAGAATTGGCCTTAAAAGCTTGCCATCAAAATTATACAAAGTAGCAAAGTTAAGATTAGAAAATCCAGCAATCTCGTTGAGAGAACTTGGAGCAATGCTTACCCCTCCAGTTTCAAAATCTGTAGTTCATAGAAGGCTTGGGAAAATACTCAAAATGGTACAGTTAAAGGAAGACAAAAAATGAAATGCCCTTTTTGTGGATACCCCAACACCAGAGTTCAAGATTCTCGAGCTATAGAAAATGGTTTGGTAATAAGACGACGAAGAGAGTGTCCATCTTGTGGTGCCAGGTTTACAACGTATGAGCGTTTTGAGGGCGGGAAGTTTATGGTTGTCAAAAAAGATGGCAGACGTGAAAAGTTCCAAAGGGAAAAGTTGATGAATGGTATAGTAAAAGCTTGCGAAAAGCGTCCTATCTCCATGGAGAAGATCGAGGAAATGGTAAACGCTGTGGAGGCTAGAGCCCAAAAAATTGGAAGCGAAATTTCTACAAACAGCATTGGTGAAATGGTTATGAAAGAGCTTAGGAAAATAGATCAAGTTGCATATGTTCGATTTGCATCTGTATATAGAGATTTTAGAGATATAGATCAATTTATAGAAGAAATTGGAAAATTGAAGGGAGAAAAATAATGGATGAGATGGTACTCGTGATCAAAGACAAAGACATTCAAGCTGTTGTTGAAGGTTATGGATTTTTGGATGTTCCAATGGATGAGATCAAAAACATGGTGGAGAAAAAGGGTTTTTTTATTAGAAGGTCAAAAGCCGAAAATGATGAATCAATTCGGCAATTGATTCCTTACGTCGTGGTACGAAATCCTGAAAGAATGTATCTTTTAGTCAAACGTCTTAAGGCTCAAACTGAATCGCGATTGCATGGGTTTTACAGTATCGGCATAGGAGGCCATGTGAATGATAAAGATGAAGGAGACTCTCCATGGATGAAGTTTCTCTCTGGAATGGAGAGGGAAATCAATGAAGAAATTTCCATAAGCCATTACAATTGGCCGAAATATGTGGGCTTAATTAGAGAAAACACCACACCGGTAAATAGAGTTCATCTTGGAGTGGTATTTACCATTACAACAGACATAAACGGAATAAAAGAGAACGAGAAATTCTCATGGGAATTGACCGATATTGAAGGACTTAAGAAAAGATATGATGAAATGGAAACATGGTCACAATTAGCTCTCAATGGTATTCAACGCCACCTCACAAAATAAACAGTTTTGCTATAACTTCAGCTTATAAAAGGAGAAAGATCGTGTCTTGCTTTCAGAGATACTTTAACAGGATAGTCTCTCTCGAAAAATATACTCGATACATTTCAAAATTGAAGTCCAGAAAGTAATTATCGGCGATGACATTGCCTTTCAGGAGCCTCCGTAGCGTAGCGAGGACAGATCCAAAAGACAATTGTCAGAGCCATCAACACTTATAAAGTTAAATTAGTATACATGCATTTAGGCAATTCGTCAAGTTGACAACAAAGAGTTTTGTTGATATAATTCCACTGTTAACAAGCGCCCGTAGCTCAATTGGATAGAGCAACGGACTTCTAATCCGTAGGTTGCAGGTTCGAGTCCTGCCGGGCGCGCCAAGCGTGGTGGTTGTAGCTCAATTGGTAGAGCGTCGGACTGTGGATCCGAATGTTGCGGGTTCAAGCCCCGCCAGCCACCCCAGAAAGCGCCTGTGGCTCAATTGGATAGAGCATCGGACTTCGGATCCGAGGGTTGTGGGTTCGACTCCCGCCAGGCGCGCCAAAAGGGAATCGATTCCCCCACTTTGTAAAGAGTGGGGGAATTGTTGTATAATGCTTGAATGCCATTTTGAGGGGTGAGAAATATTGAGAATACTTATAACAAACGATGATGGTATAATGTCCGAAGGAATAGCAACACTTGCGAGGGAAATTTCAAAAATAGCCGAAGTGCATGTAGTTGCTCCTGACGTTGAAAGAAGTGCTACTGGACATGCTATAACGATTCGCAATCCATTATGGGCTAAGGAAGTCAAATTTGGAAATGAATTTTTTGGTTATGCTGTCAATGGAACACCGGCAGATTGTGTAAAACTGGGCGTTCAAGCAATATTAAAAGACAAAAAAGTTGATCTTGTCTTAAGTGGGATCAACAAGGGAGCCAATCTCGGTACAGATCTTATGTATTCAGGGACTGTTTCCGGAGCACTTGAAGGTGCTTTAATGGAAGTTCCATCTATTGCCATTTCGAGCTGTTCTAATAGCAATCCAAATTTTTCGTCAGCGGCAAAAGTAGTTATTGAACTCATTGAAAAGCTGGATCTTAACGAATTTCCAAAATTTTCGGCACTTAACGTTAATGTCCCAGCAGTTACCTATGATGAATTGAAAGGTTATAAACTCACGCGTCAGTCAAAAAGACGATTCCAAGATTTCTTTGAAGCCAGAAAAGATCCTTTTGGAAACACTTATTACTGGATGTTAGGTGAAATAATTGAAGATGATCCTGGCGAGGATGCTGATTATTACGCTGTGAGAAGTAATTATGTTTCAGTTACTCCCATAACTATATTTTATAATGACTTGAAATTTATGGAAAAGCTCAAAAACCTTTTTCTCTTTAATGATAATTAAGGGAATGGAGCGGATGGTCGCGATCTTTAGGATCGAGGAAAGTCCGGACTTCACAGGGCAGGGTGCCGGGTAACACCCGGAAGGAGTGATCCTTGGAAGGGTCATAGAAACGAAAACCGCCTTTAGGGGCAAGGATGGAAAGGTGAGGTAAGAGCTCACCGACGAACGGGAGACCGTTCGGTCTGATAACCCCCACCCGAAGCAAGACCAAGTCGAGGGGCTATTAGGTGGCCCGCCAATCCCTCTGGTAGGTCGCTTGAGGAGTATGGTAACATGCTTCCCAGATAGATGACCATCCACGACAGAATCCGGCTTACAGCTCCATTCCCTCTTTGGGAGAGAATAATGCTCTGGAGATTTTACCTTTTAGAATTTTCCATCTACATACCCTTCGCGTTTTTCACGTTTATGGGTAACTATTTTAATCAGCTTCATTTTTCCGACTTTCAAAACGGGTTACTCGGTAGCAGCTCTGCAGTTATTTTGCTGCTGTCGAATCCATTTTGGATGCATTTTACCGATAAAAGAGTTAAAAATGGCGTTTTAACTTCCCTTGCATTTTCGAGTGCAATTTTAATTTGGAGTGTTTACGTTTTTAAGACTTTCTGGTTTGTTCTTTCCGCTGTCTTTGCGGTCGGATTCTTGTGGACATCGATCGTTCCTTTAGCTGAATCGATTTCAACCGTACACTCGGAAGAACATGGCTTTTCTTTTGGAAAAGCCAGAACAATGGGATCCATAGGTTTTTCTGTTGCTATGCTGATAATAGGATATGTAAAAAATGACATGTCGTTCTTTCTAATAGGTTCTATTTCTTTCGCTCTTGTGGGATCTGTTTCTCTCCTTATTCCAAAAACAAGGGGATTCAACGTTGGAAAGGAAGCACGCTTCTCTTTCAAAAATTTACCGGCACCATTTTACAGGATGCTTGTTTTAGAAATTCTTGTTTTATCTTCAAATGCGTTCGGATTGTATTTTTTGCCTATTCTTACGAAAATAAGAGGATATTCTGTTTCATTTGCAGGCGTAGCAATAGCTGTTCAAGCACTTGCTGAAATCCCATTCTTATTTTTTGCTGATCGAATAATAAAATTTTTGGGTGTTAAACGCCTCCTCGTCATAGCATCTCTTAGTTTTGGTGCAAGATGGATTTTAACTTGGGCTTTTAACAATCTTATTCTTATGATCACTATCCAAACTCTTGAATTTTTCAATTGGATTGCTATCTATTATGCTATCCTTCATTATGTCAATTTTAATATTGAACCATCCTTTAGGTCTAATGCCCAGGCAATCTTTTGGATGACAACAGCCGGATTTTCTATGATCTTCGGATTTATCATGGGAGGATGGGTGGCAAACACTTTTGGTGTGAACAACGGTTACTTATTCTTTGGCATCATATCAATTGTTACTGCCACGTTTTACGGCATTTTCGAGCATTCCAGTGATGTCGGCACAACGTAAAAATTGAAAACAAAATTCAAGGAGTTGTAAAAACTAACGTCGAATGATCCTGTGAGGTGATATATAAGATGCATACAGGATTTTACACGGCAACTATGGGAATGCTCGTGGATCAAGCAATGATCGACAACATCGCAAACAATCTTGCAAATATCAACAGCACTGGTTATAAAGCTGACTCCATGTCTTTTGAAGCTATCATGAATCGTAAAATTTACCGAACTTCTATAGGACATAAAGATGCATTCTTGGGAACCACTATAAATGCAGTTGTAGTAGATCGGGTTGCTCCCAACATGGCAGAAGGTTCTTTGGAAAAAACAGGAGGGTCAACAGATTTTGCTATAAACGGAAGAGGATTTTTTGCGATCAAAGATGGAAAAAGGATTGTTTATACAAGAAATGGAAGTTTTACTCTTTCTTCTCAAGGATATCTTGTCGATAAAGAAGGGAGAGAGGTCTTAAATGCGGCCCTCAAACCAATTCTTTTCAAAACGGGAGTTCGACCAGCAGTCTTTGATGTGGAAAATCCTATTTACCTTGAAAAAGTCGGAAGTACTTGCTTTATCCCAACCAAAGAAAGTGGCCAATTTGTTTTGAAACCAAATTCCAAAGTTTTGAAGGGTTATCTTGAATCTTCAAATGTGAATGCCATAAAAGAAATGGTAAACATGATAAACGCTTATAGGCATTATGAAATAGCTCAAAGAGTTGTAACAACAGAAGATATGCTTTTTTCCAGTGCGATAAATGTCGGACGCGCCAGATGAGAAGGGAGGAAATAGGATGCTTGGATCACTTTCAACAGCTGCTACGGGAATGAGTGCTCAACAGTTTATGATGGATATCATATCCAACAACCTTGCAAACGTTAATACAACTGGATACAAACAAAGTCGCGCGGAGTTTGCTTCTTTAGCCTATCAAGATATTTTCACAGCGGGAACTCCCACATCCCAGAACACGCAGTCTCCAACGGGACTATACAGAGGACATGGTGTGAGAACAGTTGCCACAAACAGATTATTTACTCTTGGAAACATTAAACACACAGGCAATCCTCTCGATCTTGCTATAGGGGGAGACGGTTTCTTTCAAGTTCAACTTCAAAACGGACAAGTAGCTTACACACGTGATGGAAGTTTTAAATTAGATGGGCAAGGTAGAATTGTAACCTCCGATGGTTATATTGTCGTACCAAACATCGTGATTCCCTCTGACGCCACTTCTGTGGATATTGCTCCTAATGGAACTGTTACAGTAATGGGTGCAAATGGAACCCCTACCCAGGTTGGAAGCATCACACTCGTAAAGTTTTTAAATCCCGCTGGACTAAATGCTCTCGGTGACAATTTGTACAGTGCTACATCAGCCTCGGGTCAGCCGATTCAAGGTGTACCTAATCAGGATGGATTCGGTGCGTTAAGGCAAGGATATCTTGAAATGTCAAATGTTGATATCATCCAGCAAATGGTAGGAATGATCAACGCTCAACGCGCTTATGAGTTCGATGCACGTGTAATCCAAACCTCTGATCAGATGTTGCAAGACACAGCAACACTCAAGAGATGAGGTATGTTGAGAAGACTCGCGTTTGCCATGGTCATTATTTTGGGAGTTGTATCTTTAGCATCAACTCTCACTTTGAAATCCAGTGCGATCGTGAGCGGGAGATATGTCACACTTTATGATCTTGCTGCTACATTTAGTGGCATATCTGTTCAAGTTTTGAAAGATTTCAAAGTTGCATTTTCTCCACAACCAGGTACTTACTATATGATCGACGCAAAGAGTGTAAAAATTCGTGCAGAAAGTGAGATCAAATGGTTAAATGTCTCTCTTACCTCAAGTAAGGTAAGAATCAGTTCAAAGTCTTTTACAGTTAATTTATCAGAAATTCAACAAGCTTTGGCGTCTAAACTGGCAACAAACGTTTTTATCACAAATTTTCCGGTTGTTAAAGTGGCAGATGAGAACTACACGATCAATATCAAAAGCGTTTCAGAAATCGCCGGTAAAAAATTTGCACTCGTTGAACTAAGGGCAAACGGCATAAGTACTTACGCCAATATCAGCTTTGAAACCGATCTCATTGGTAGAACAAACAAAATAAAAAAAATCCCTGAAATCGTGAATTTGTTTCTTAAAAAGGATTTTTCGCTTTCTCTAATCAATAGCATTCCGAGTATCAATTTTGAATTCATAGACGTTGGGAAACCATTCATCTTGTCGAGAAATATCATGGGTGTGCCTATAAACTTTGTTTCATATTCAAAAGTTATAAAATCTGTCGTTCTGAAATACGCCATTCACGAATATAAAAAAGTGGTAATTGCTGCAAAACGTATAGAATATGGTCAAAAGATCACAAGAGACTCTTTAAAATTGGAACGAATAGACGTTTACGCCACAACTACAGCTTACGCTACCTCTCTTAAAAAGTGCATCGGAAAAATAGCTGTATGGTCTTTCTTTAATGGTCAAGTGATATCAATGCAAGGATTGAAATCTCCACCAGATGTGGTTGTTGGGCAGATTTTGATTGCTTATATTTCATACCCAACAATGACAGTTACAACATTTGTAAGAGCAATGCAGAACGGTAACGTGGGACAAGTTATTTCCGTTAGAAATGTTGATAATGGTTATATGTTATACGGAACAGTTGAAAAGGGGCCAAAGATACGCATTTATTCGGGAGGCGAGTGAGTTGAAAAAAATTTTATTCATTGTCCTAATTCTCACAATTGTTTCCTCATCTTTTTTGGCAAATTCTTTATGGATATCTTCCACAAACAAAAAATTCAAATCTCCATTTGTTATGAAGATTGCGAACTCTGTAGGAGATGTGCTCAATGTCATGGTTTATGACAATACAACTGCTTCGTTTTCATACAGCAATCCGAACTATAAAGGTGGGCTTTTATCAATTCTTACAGGGCTTCTAAAATCCGTCACGAACTTTGATATTACCAAGTTCATACCGCTTGGAAATGGAAGCACAAATACAGCAAAAATTTCTAACAAAACCTCTTCTTCAAAAGATCAGTCGCAGTTTGTAACTCAGATTGCAGCAGTGGTAACCAAGATTATGCCAAATGGTAATTTTGTGATCAAAGGAACCAAGGAAGTTAAAGTTGGAGAATCAATGAAGCAAGTACAGATTCAAGGAATTGTAAATCCTAACGATATTAGCCCGACGAACACTGTTGATTCGTCAAAGATCGCTGATCTGCAAATTTGGTACGATGGTAACCTTGTATTTCAGCAAGGGATGAACCAGAATAGATGGATAAATTGGATATTTAGTTCTCTTGCTTCAATACTTTTTTGATTGGGAGTGTGAAATCTTTGAAAAAAATAATTTACTTGAGTCTTGTTTTGTCATTAGCATCCATAATCTTTGCAAGTTCTGTTGTCAGAATTGAAGATATAGCGAGATTCAGAGGTGCAATGGATAATCAGCTTTTTGGCGTGGGAGTAGTAGTTGGCTTAGATGGAAATGGTGATAGCGGGCAGCTTCCTTCAACCTTGCTTGCCAATATGCTCAAGAACTTTGGAGTAGTTACAACTGCTGCACAGCTTAAATCTAAAAACTCAGCACTCGTCATGGTTACGGCAAATATCCCACCTTTTTACTATCCAGGTATGAAATTGGACGTAACCGTTTCATCTATGGGAGACGCAAAAAGTCTGAGGGACGGCGTACTCCTACAAACCCCCTTGTACGGCGCAGATGGGAATGTGTACGCAGTAGCTCAAGGACAAATTTCACTTGGTGGAGAAGAAAGTAAGCAATCGGTCTCTCTTCAAAAAAGATATCAACTCGTTGGAACAATACCAAATGGTGCGATAGTACAGAAACTCATACCATCTGATATAGTAAAAGCAAATGTGGTTACACTCCTCCTTAACAAACCTGATTTTGTCACAGCGGCTCGAGTCGCGCAGGCAATAAATGGAAAATTTGATGCTGAAATTGCCAAAGCTGTAGATGCAGCAGCAGTGGACGTGACATTACCAAGTATTTTTAAAAACAAATTGATAGATTTTCTTGCGATCATCGAACAAATCACGGTAACTCCTAACATCCCTCAAGAAATAGTGATAAATGAGCGCACTGGAACAGTAATCTTTGGTGGAGATATTCAACTTCCGGATTTCACAATGAGTTACGGTAATTTTTCCATTTCAATAACCAACGGAACTGTTTCAACTGCCGGAACAAAGACCACATCTAACACCATCGCAAATCTTATAAGTGCACTCAAGGCTCTTGGAGCCACGCCGCAAGATATCATTGCAATAATAGAATCACTTCATAGATCTGGAATAATACAGCAGAATGTGGTGATAATGTGAACCTTTCTCCAATCACCCTCTTAAATTCTAAAGATTTAGGCAAAAACAAATTACACACAGTTGCCACTCAATTTGTTTCTATTTTGCTATCTCAAATGTTTGACAAAATGGAGGAAAGTGTGGTAAAATCGCCAATCGTACCTCAAAGCGCAAGCGAGAAATGGTATAGGAAATGGCTTATGGATGTCTACTCACAAGAAGCAACGAGTAATCAATTAAAGTCTTTGGTAGATATGGTGACTTCTCAACTCGCGCGTGGTGAGTACAGAAAGTAAACATGGAGATGATTTTACATGCTAAGAACATTAGATGACGTAATTAACAAGCTTAAAAGCGCGAAAAGAGTCCTTGTTATAGGACATATTAAACCAGATGGTGATGACATAAGTTCTGTTGCGACAATGGTACTCATTTTAAGAAAGATAGGTAAAACAGCGGAAGGTTGCATCGAGGATGAAATACCTTGGTTTTATAAGAACATACCTGGTGTTTCAGAAATTAAGAGAGTTGAACAACTTAGAGATTATGATTATGATACATCGGTAACTGTGGACGCTTCAGAGATTTCAAGAATTGGAACTTCTGTTGAGCTGCTTAATGGCAAAAAACCGGACATAACTCTCGATCATCATAAAACTAATGTGGGATTTGGAGAGATAGATTTTTACGATTCCAATTATGCTGCAGCGGCGGTAATTGTTTACGAGATAGCTAAGAAACTTGGCATCAAATATGATCCAAGTCTTGCCGAAATCAATCTGCTCGGAATTGCAACGGACACAGGATTTTTCAAGTACTCGAACGCCGACTCGAAAGTTTTTAGATATGCTTCTGAGCTCATTGAAAGTGGAGCTAATATTCAACACATATCTTCTGCTGTGCTTGAACACCGAACCATTAATGAATTCAAACTTTTTTCAGAAATGGTCAATACATTGAAGGTGGAAGAAAACGGCAAACTTGCATGGGCTTACGTATCTGCCGAGATGTTGAAACGTCATAATTGCACTGACGAGGATGTAAAAGGATTTATTGGCGAAGTAAGATCAATATACGGAGTCGAAGTTGCAATACTCTTTGTAGAATGGCCAGAAAGGCAAGTAAACATTTCGTTTAGATCCAAGAATTACGTAGATGTAAGTGAAATAGCAATTGCATTTGGTGGAGGTGGACATGTAAGAGCCTCTGGTTGTAGTCAAAAAGATGTTGGACTTGAAGAGATGATAAAAAAAGTGATTGTGAAATCAAGGGAAGTCTTGAAACAATACGAAGCAATTCCGCCCTCCATCTCTTTGTAAGAGATGAAGAGCGTAAGCATGGAACTTTAAAATTCGTTTTGATCGTTCATTATTTAGAAATCGACAAAGCGTATATTTCATAGGTGCCTTTGTACTTAGTAGCGATTCCGACAACAGTGACTTTTTCGCCGTTGATGCTTTTAACTCCTTTTGGAACATAAACCATCACGACACCCGTTTTATCATTAATATCAAAAGTCTTGGATTTTGCCTTTGATACGGTTCCAAAGACTTTCACGAGCATTTCTGGATATTTAGGTATTTCAGAAATTTTAATAGAAACAGGTTTGGGTTGTGCAACATGACCTATTATTTTCACTGAATTCACATCGATCTCGAATGATCCTCCGTAAGAGGTGAAACTTCCCTTAACTTTCACAATATCCCCTGGACGAATGGAATCATGTTCTCCATATATTCTCATCCCATAACCATTGGATGTTATGTAAGCATTTAATGGACTTACCACCGCAGAAACAATGCCGGTTGATGTGATCGTCTGAGAATAGTAGAGATTGGAATTTTTGCGAAGTTCCGACAGCTTGGGATTTGACTTTATCTTCCCATGTTCCAAAGCAGAAACGTATGCGTTTGCACTGTAAAATCTTATCGGAGCTACAGCCGATTCACCGTTCCTATTGACAACTATGCCCTCAACATAAACATCTGTTCCTCCCGCAATCTTTGGTAATTTCTTGAGCGCAAGCATGTTAACAAGTGTCTTTCCGTTTGAAATGTACATACCACTACTTAAAATTTGCACAGTGCCTTTCAGCAAAACGGTAAGTCCGTCATAACTGGAAAGCTCATCAAAAGACGGTTCAAACGGACGTGGAAGGAGTGCCTCCGAAAGAATTTTGGGTGGCACAACTGCTGAAATTTCAAGTTGTCCTTTGTAAGTGTTGACAGCTCCTACAACCCGAACTGTTTGCCCAATCTCAAGAGTGGGGGAAGAATTTTTCACATGTCCAAGCCACAGCTCAAGTCCTCCTACTTTTACACCACGCGCATACGAGATGAAAACAGTTGGCCCAAATACGGCCTCAACCGTTCCAACTGTTTTAACAAGTTTACCCATGTAATTGTAAGGGCTTGAAACGATCTGGGTTAGAAAAGCAGTCTGGGCAGTGGGAACTTTTGATGACAAGGTAGAAGCTCGCATCCACAAAGAATCGAATCGCGATGATGCAGACGAAATGAGTGCCTCATTTGAAAATATTGCTCCAACTTCCCTGTTTTGATATAAAGAAGTGTATGAAACATTTTGAGATCCTATAAAAAGATCTCTGTTATCTACTATGATCATCTTTGCATGAATGTAAGGTTCTTTTACAAGACCAACGTGAACTCCCAGTTTCGCGAGTGACGCCAAGACGTATTGTCCGGAAGCTACTCTGACATTTGAAAATGGTTCGACAATTTGAATATCAACTCCACGTTTTGCAGCTGTTTCAATTGCATCGAAAACACCGCCTTCTGGGACCTCCTCTTCTACGATTTTTAGACTTTTCTTTGCACTGTTGATCAACCATACGATATCACTTTCACTATGAGGACTTAACACAAGATATTCCCTTGGAATTGAACCAGCCGGGACGTTTTTCCAATCAGCTTCAAAAACCATGTCAAGAGCTTTCACGAGATTTTGATCTTTCGTTAAAACATCAACTTCGAAATTTTGAGAAATACCGCTGTAAGTAAGATTAGATGTTCCGAATATTCCAATTGAGTTATCTGCTATCATAAATTTTGCGTGATCGTAAGTGAAGCGTGCTGGAGCCCATTTGACATGTGCACCAATGGAATCTAATTTTTCATATGCGTACTTTGATTGAGCTTCCATATTGTAAGGATGTTGCGTAAGTATAACTTGAACATTTACTCCACGTTTGATGGCATTTTCAATTGCTTCAAAGACATCACTTGAAGTCATGACATAAACTTCGATCTTCAAACTGGATTTCGCGCTGTCAATAACGCTCAAAAACGGAGCTTCACCCGCATTAGGTTCAAAGAAAATTTTAGTAAGCGATGTGCTACTCTGAACAATGGGTTGCGCGAAAATTATGATTTCAAGCAACGCCACTATCATGGCAAACACGATTGCCGATTTCTTCATAAATCTCACCTCCACTTTTTTATAGGGGAATATTATAGCACCTATGCGAATTCTCAGTGAGGTGATAAAATTATGATCGAAGCGGAATATCTTAAAAAGATGAGGTGAACTTATGAGTACCTTTGTGGCAATAGTTGGTGGAAGTGGAGCAGGAAAAACCACGGTTGCCAACAAGATATTAGAGCATTTCAAAGAAAGAACGGTATGTCTTAACATGGATAGCTATTACAAAGATCTCGACGCAGGCATTGATCCAAGAGAAGTAAACTTTGACGCGCCATCTGCTTTTGACTTTGATTTGTTTTTCAAGCATCTCCAATCCTTAAAAAATGGTAATTTTATAGAGGTTCCGTCATACAGTTTTGTGACTTACAGACGTGATCCATCGAAAACAACACGAATCGAACCTCAAGAACTTATCATTGTTGAAGGTATACTCGTTCTTTACAGAGAAGACATACGAAGGCTTTTTGATCTTGCGATCTACGTCGACGAAGATGGGGACGAGAGACTTATACGAAGAATAGAAAGAGATACCAAAGAACGCGGACGTTCAATTGAATCAATCATATCTCAATACAGGAAATTTGTAGCCCCAGCTTTTAGAAATTTTATAGAACCACAGAAATATAATTGTGATATCATTCTGCCACGTGGTGGAAAAAACGAAATAGGACTTTCAATTATAATGAATGCTCTGGAAAAAATGACATACTCCAAATGACGATCTCTTCCACTCGACTTCGTCTCGGTCAGGAAAGTGGAAAAGACATTGCCACTGGCAACTCTACTCGTGGTAAAATACTTTGATGTAGTTCTTTCAAAAATAAGAAATTGTGAAAGGAGCAACAGAAATTGATTTCAACCGTAACGATGAAATGGAATGGAAAAGTTTTGGAACTCATAGATCAGAGAAAATTGCCCCACGTTGAAGAATACACAAAATGTACAAATTCGGATTGTGTAGCTCAAGCTATAAAAAATATGGTTGTGCGCGGAGCACCAGCTATAGGCGCGACTGCTGCTTTTGGATATGTTCTTGGAGCCATGGAAAACAAAAAACACCTTACCGCTAAAAAGATGGAAGAAGTAAAGTTAAAGTTAGCAGCAACTCGCCCAACAGCTGTCAATCTTTTTTGGGCTTTAGAAAGAATGCATTCCAAATTTCTCTCCGAATTGACAAACAATCCTGATGAAATTCTGGATATTCTCAATGACGAAGCAGAACATATAGCAAATGAAGATGTTGAAGTGAACAAGCGTATAGGGATATATGGGCAAGAGTTGTTACCAAACAACGCAACAGTTATTACCCACTGCAATGCTGGAGCACTTGCAACGGTTGATTACGGGACAGCAATAGGTGTTATTCACACTGCACTCGATCATGGTAAGAAAATTCATGCGTATGTTGATGAAACCAGACCATACTTACAAGGTGCAAGATTAACTGCGTGGGAACTAATGAAACTTGGGGTTGACGCAACTCTCATATGTGACAATATGGCAGGTTGGGTCATGAAAACTCGAAACGTCGATGCGGTTATTGTCGGAGCAGACAGAATAGCGGCCAATGGAGATACGGCAAATAAGATCGGTACTTATTCCCTTGCTCTGCTTGCGAAAAAGCACGGCGTCAAGTTTTATGTTGCGGCACCCATTTCTACAATAGATGTGGACACTTCAGATGGCCTAAAGATTCCGATAGAAGAACGACCTCACACCGAAGTGATTGAAGTTCAAGGTGTTAAAATAGCACCTAAAGGGATAAAGGTTTATAATCCAGCTTTTGATGTAACAGATGCTGAACTGATAGATGCAATAATTACCGAGCGCGGTGTTTTAAGATATCCTTACGTTGAGTCAATCGCCAAGACTGTAGGATCAAAGTAAAGGCTTCCATCTGTGGTTGCCGGAAACGAGGAGGTTTTGGCTTTGCGTGTCAATCCAGCTGGAAACAATCCATCACAGGAAATAAGGAAGGGAAAAAGCAAAAAAGTATCTGGTTCTCATGGGCGATATTCGAAAATTGAAGGGAAAGGATTTGCGGATTTTTTAGACGAAGAAGAGGAGAAGGATCTTAACGCTTTGATAAATGAGATTTTGGAAAGCGGGAATGTTTTTTCGCGTTCTCCTTCAGAAAAGAACTTAAACGATTATAAACACAAGATAAAAGAATTCCTAAAACTCGTCGAGAAGAGACTTTATACAATAACGGAGTTGTCATCTATAGAGAATAAAAAAGCTAAATTGTATTTTATAGTAGATAAAATTAACTCAGATCTGGAAGAAATGTCAAAAAAAATTTTTGACTCAGAGAGAGCAACGATTTACTTTGCGTCAAAAGTTGGGGAAATAAACGGTCTTTTGATGGATCTGTACAGATGAAAGAAACACTTGCGGAATTCACAAATAGGGTGGCAAAGTTCGTAGACTCACAATCTGCGGCAAGATTGATCATAAAAATTGGTAGCAACGTAGTAAAAGAAAGGTTTTTAAAATCGCTCATAGCCGTTATAGAAAAAAAGGAAATTTATTACGATACGATTTGGTTGAACCAAAATGGAGAATCGATAAATGTGAGTAAAGCAAGAAGCGTGGAGAAGTTTTTAGCATATTCTCCATCAGTTGCGAAGCATAAGTATGTGATAGCAGATGAAATTGCCAATGCAAGTCGAGAAGCTGTTGCCACTTTGTTAAAAATTACTGAGGAACCGCCAAAGTATGCAGTTTTCGTCTTTTTCACTGATTTCCCATCACGAGTGATTTCCACTATTAGGAGTCGTTTCACAACACTTTCCGTAGAATTGGATCCGTTGTCTTTTGTTTCCATTGACGTATTAGAGAGAATAACAAATCCCCTGATTGGATCGTTGATAAAAAACTCTCCAGAAGCGGCGATTTACGTGGACGAACACTTGGAACGATTAGAAAAAATGTTGAACGGTTTGAAAGATGTCAAATCTACTCTTGAATCATTATTAAGTGGATTAGAAGATAGCACACCAGACTTCATACTTTCAGTTATATCTGAACAATTGCTGTTATCAGTAAAGGAAAAAGATATTCCATATGTTTTTCAAAAATTAAGACATGCTATAAATCCAAATAATGCCTCCAGAATTCTTAAAATACTTCTTGACGCAGCACTTGTGCTTATAGGAGACATTGTTACGCTAAAAAAAACAGCGTATTGGAAAGGCATAAAGCGAAGATCTTACATTCCTATATATCTTGAAATGAATGCTCCGAAAGTTGAATTCACAGATTGGGTGCTAAAAATGTACGATGCCAATGCGAATCGAGATCTTTCGATATTTTTATTGATATCTCGATTCACCCTTCTTAAAAGGAAGTGAAATGTAATGGGCGTTTATGGTGTTTCATTTGAAAAAGTTGGAAGGATACATAAATTTTCATACAAAGAGGAGCTTTTGAGAGGAGAAAAGATAATCGCTGAAAGTGAATTTGGAATCGAAATGGGAGAAGTTGTAAAAGTATTCGATAATGCAGAAGAAGTAGAAAAAGTCATAATTAAAAAAGCCACCAATGAGGATATACAACGTTACGAACAAAATAAGAAAGAAGCTCAAACTGCTCTTGGCATTTCCAAGGAAAAAGTTCTTGAACACAGTCTTCCAATGAAAATGTTGAGAGCGCGATATACTCTCGATCGCTCGAAGCTGATCTTCTTTTTCTCCGCAGATGGACGAGTAGATTTTAGGGCTTTGGTCAAGGATTTGGCAATGACCTTCAAAACGAGAATAGAACTTAGACAAATCGGAATAAGAGACGCAGCTAAATTGGTTGGCGGAATTGGTATGTGCGGTATGCAAACTTGCTGTTCAAGGTTTGAAAGAGATTTCAAAAGTATAACTCTCAAATACGCCAAAGTTCAGCAGTTGATGATAAATCCAGCAAAAATATCTGGAGCGTGTGGCAGATTGCTCTGTTGTTTAGCCTACGAAAATGACACATATCTCGAAATCCTTAAAAACATACCTGACGCTGGGCAAAGAATGCGGTATAAAAATGTGGATTACATCGTATCTGAAATCAACATATTTCACAAAATAGTAAAGCTTCAAGCAGTAAACGGGAAAAGTATAATTCTGAGCTTTGATGAGATTTTGAAAAACAAGGAGGATCAAGAGTGCGATTTGAACTCCTAAAAAAGGATAACACTGCTAGGATTGGAAAACTTGTTCTTTCGCATGGCATAGTTGAAACACCTGTCTTTATGCCTGTTGGGACAAATGGAGCCGTAAAAATGTGTACCCGTGATTGCACTAAACGTGCCGGAGCTCAGATCGTACTTGCTAATGCTTTTCATCTTTACATAAGACCTGGACTTGAGGTTATAAATTCCTTTGGAGGATTGCATAAATTTGCATCGTGGGACATTCCCATACTAACAGATAGCGGTGGATATCAGATCTTCAGTCTTTCCAAACACGTGAAGGTGGATAATGACGGCGTCACCTTCAAAGCTCCACTTGATGGGACAACTCATAGGTTTACACCCGAGAAAGTCATGCAAATTCAACAAGCGATTGGCTCTGATATCGCAATGGTTCTTGATGAATGTCTTGCACCTGGAAACGACAGAAAAACTACGGAAATATCGTTGAAACGTACAACAGACTGGGCAAAGCGTGCGCTAAAATTTCATACGCGCAAAGATCAAGCGCTTTTTGGTATAACACAAGGAGGGTTTTTCAGGGAAACACGCATGATCAGTACCCGGGAAGTCACATCTATGCCGTTTGATGGCTTTGCAATAGGTGGCTTAAGTGTTGGTGAGGATCTTAAGACAACTTTGAAAATGTTGGACATCATTATGCCTCTTATGCCTGAAGACAAACCGCGTTACCTTATGGGAGTTGGAGATCCCATGCTTATGCTCGAAGCTGTGGAACGCGGGGTGGACATGATGGACTGTGTATTACCAACGCGAATGGCTCGTCACGGTACTGTTTACACATCACACGGAAAACTAAACATCCGAGCTTCCATTTACGCATTTGATAAATCCCCATTGGATCCAGAATGTAGCTGCGAAGTGTGTCGGAATTATTCAAGAGGGTACATTCATCATTTGATAAAGCGCAAAGAGAGTACGGGTATGATACTCGCTACATATCATAATATGTACTTTCTGCACGATCTCATGAGAAAAGCAAGAAATGCGATATACGAAGGAAGCTTTTCAGCTTTTAAACGTGATTTCCTCGATAATATTAACATACTGTCAAAGAAACAAGTGGCCACGCAATAGTAACATCGTGACTAAACAATAAAGGAAGTGATCTTTTGTGAACAAGAATGAAGCAATGAGGATACTTTCAACCATAAGATATCCAGGGTATTCAAAAACTTTAACTGATTTCAAAATCGTTAAGTCCATTGAAATCAAAGATAATATCATAGAAGTACTTTTAAATCTGGGAGCAGCTGATTCTAACAAACGCCAGATCATTTTTGATGAAATAAAAGCAAAATTTGAGGAAAAAGGCGCAAAAGCAAAGATATCAACCGTTCAAGAAAAAGGAAGCACAATAGAACAAAAACACTATGTCCAGAGTGCTAAAAAGCGAATAGCAATTTTAAGCGCTAAGGGTGGAGTAGGAAAGAGTACTTTTTCTGTTGCTTTAACAATCGCTCTCAAGAAGCGCGGTCACAGTGTTGGAATATTCGATGCAGATATGCACGGTCCAGACGTTCCGAGAATGTTAGGAGTGAGTGAGCGAGCTGGTACAAACGAAGAGAAAAACAAAATAATTCCCAATGAAAAAGACGGCATCTTTTCAATGTCTCTTGGCTACGTGGTAGATCCAGAAACCCCTGTCATTTGGAAAGGTGCAATGGTAACAAAAGCAATTGTAGAATTACTTCAATTCACGGATTGGCCAGAAATGGATTTTTTTATAATCGATTTGCCACCCGGTACCGGAGATGCAGCGTTAACAATAAAACAAAACATGGATGTAGATGGCGCAGTGATAGTAACAACACCAAATCGTCTGGCTATAGCTGATGCAATGCGAACAGTGGGTTTTTTCGAACAAGTAGGTGTAAAAATCACCGGATTTGTTGAAAACATGGGATACTTTGTTTGTAATAAGTGTGGAGGTAAATCTTATCCTTTTGGAAAGACTGATCCAAAATACATAGAAGGATTGTTAAGAGTTCCGTCTCTTGGCGTCATCCCATTTGATCCCAAAGTGGAAGAAGCAGCTGATGATGGCAATTTGATGTCAGTAATTGACACAGAATTCTTTAACATAATGGATTCAATAGCCGAAAAAATTGAAAAAATTTGAACTAAAGGGGGTAATAATCTTGCATTGGTCCAAACTTTACTCGCCAACTCTTAAAGAACCACCTTCAGACGCAGATATAAAAAGTCAAGAATTGTTAATACGTGGGGGGTTTATTCGAAAAGCAGCAGCAGGAATATATTCTTATCTGCCTCTGGGTTTTAGAGTTCTCGAAAAAATAACGAAGATTGTTCGAGAAGAGATGAATGCCATAGATTCTATGGAGCTGTTGATGCCCATAATGCAACCTGCTGAGATCTGGAAGATCACCGGAAGATGGGAGGATTATGGGCCAGAAATGGTGAAGTTTAAAGATCGCAACAAACGTGAATTCACACTTGGTCCAACTCATGAAGAAATGATCACCACACTTATTAAAGATGGATTGAAGTCATATAAGCAACTACCAGTTACTCTCTACCAAATAAACACAAAATATAGAGATGAGATTAGACCAAGATTTGGACTTCTAAGAGGACGAGAATTCATCATGAAAGATGCGTACAGTTTCCATACAAGTTATGAATCGCTCGATCAAACTTATAAAAAAATGTACAATGCTTACTCTAAAATATGCGAACGAATGGATCTGAAATACTTTGCGGTCGAAGCTGATACTGGAGCTATAGGAGGAAGCAATTCCCACGAGTTCACGATCCTTGCTGAAAATGGAGAGTCGAACGTTCTTTTTTGTGAACAATGCGGATATGCTGCAACAGATGAAAAAGCTGAGTACAAACCTGATTACCCGGAATCCAAGGAGGAGATGAAAACCCTCGAACTTGTAAAAACACCGAACATGAAAAAAGTGGAAAGTATCTCCGATTTTCTTGGTGTCCCAGAGGAACAAATTGTTAAATCTATGGTGTACACCGGTCGAAATGGAATTGTAATGGTTCTCATACGTGGGGACCTTGAAATAAAGGAATCTAAGCTCAAAGCCTATTTTGGTGATCAGACCATACGAAAGGCTTCTCCAGAAGAAGTTCTCGATTTTATGAACATTCCAATTGGATACCTTGGCCCAGTAAATGCGAAGTGTCCTGTGTTTGCCGATTTATCTGTCAAAAACATGCGTAATTACGTGGTGGGAGGTATGAAAGAAGGTTATCACTACATCAATGCCAATCATGGCAGGGATTTCAAAGTTTATGACTGGATAGATGTGAAGGTTGTTACAGAAGGCGATCTTTGTCCAAAATGCGGCCATGCTTTAAAGATGAAAAAGGGAATAGAGGTTGGACAGATATTCAAACTTGGAACAAAATACTCAGAGAAACTGAATGCCTTTTACGTCGATGTTGACGGTTCGAGAAAACCCTTTATAATGGGGTGCTACGGTTGGGGAGTGAGCCGAACAATGGCAGCCGTGGTAGAGCAATTTCACGATGCAAATGGCATCATTTGGCCAAGAAGTATCGCACCATTTGAAGTGGTTATTACTGTAGTTAACATCGCTGATCCAGAACAACTAAAAATCGGAAACGCTATTTATGAAAAATTGAGTGCAAATGGTTTAGAAACACTCATTGACGACAGAGAAGTTTCAGGTGGCTTTAAGTTCAAAGATGCTGATCTGATCGGTATTCCTCTCAGAATAACGGTGGGGAGATCCCTTAAAAACGGAGAAATTGAAATGAAACTGAGAAACTCAAAAGATGTGGTAAAAATTCACCTCAAAGAAGAATATGATAACATACTTGAAACAGCAAAAGAGATGCTGAATAATTACAGGCCGTGAGTTTCCAAAATGAGTAAATTTCTTGATTTTTTGAACCGTATAGCGCCAGAATATCTCTTGCTGGGCACTTTTGCGGTTTTGATCGGATCCGGCACATTGCTTCTTATGCTTCCTGATTTCACAACAAATGGTATATCGCCAATAAATGCCCTGTTTACATCAACATCCGCGGCGTGTGTAACCGGTTTGATAGTGGTGGATACACCACACGCATTCACTTTTTGGGGACAATTGGTAATATTAATACTTATACAAATAGGCGGTCTTGGTGTCATGACGCTTACAACTTTCTTTGCCGTACTCTCCGGAAGGCGTATTACCCTTCGTGACAGAGTAATCGTTGCTAACACTTTGAATGTGAATCGCTATGGAGGGATAATAAGGTTATTGGTAGCCGTTATAAGATACACATTCTTGATTGAATCAGCTGGAACAATGGTGCTTTTCTTTAAATTTTATCAATACTTTCCACGTCAGCCTTGGTATGCCTTGTGGCAATCAGTCTTTCATTCTGTTTCAGCATTTAGTAACGCTGGTTTTTCGCTTTTCTCGAATAGTCTTGAAAATTTTGTGAGCGATCCATTGATAAACATCACAATCATGGCTTTGATAATATTGGGTGGATTGGGATTTGTTGTGCTTTCGGAGATCGATTTTAACAACAAACCAAGATGGAAAAATTTTTCTTTGACCACGAAAATCGTTTTATCAACCACCGTTCTTCTGATCGTTTCATCCTTTGCAATACTCATGGCTGTAAACTATTCTTATTTACATGCTAAAATGAGTATCGGTTCTATAGTATGGATGAGCCTTTTTCAGGCAATAACACCAAGAACAGCTGGATTCGACACATATCCAATATCCCATTTGCCTACGGCTTCTCAGTTGTTAATCGTTATTTTGATGTTTATTGGCGGATCACCAGGCTCAACTGCTGGCGGGATAAAAACGACGACTTTTGCAACAATTTTTTTAAGAACAATCGGTTACTTTCGCAGAAAAGACGAATTCGATTTTCTAGGAAAGAAAATATCTCATTCGTCTTTTAGAAAAAGCGTGTCGGTGTTTTTTTTGAGTCTTTCAACAATTCTTTTTGGCCTTTTTATGTTAACACTCACAGATCCAAATCTTCCGTTTAAATCTTTGTTTTTTGAAGTATTCAGCGCTTTTGGAACCGTAGGGCTTGATCTTGGGGTTACATCTTCACTAAGTCCCGCTGGCAAGTTAGTCATCATACTCATGATGTATGTTGGAAGAATGGGTATTGTTACGGTATTCGCGATCTTCTTGAAACGGCGAATAACAACTTATTCTTATCCAAATGAAGACATCATGATTGGATGAAGGAGGTTCTTATGGCAAGTCAGTACGTTGTAATAGGACTGGGCGAGTTCGGAAAGAATATTGCCAAAGCACTTCAGAACATCGGAAAGGAAGTATTGGCCATAGACAATTCTGAAGAAGTTGTTCAAAATCTTTCCTCTGAGTTGACGTATGTGGTCAAGGCTGACGCCACTTCTCAAGAAGCTTTAGAAGCTCTTGGAGTGAAAAATTTTGACGTTTCCATCGTAAGTGTGGGAGGTAAGGATGTTCAAGCTTCAATTCTTATAAGCCTCATATTGAAAGATATGAAAATCCCCAAAATAGTTGCCAGAGCGAGTAGCGAACTTCATGGAAGAGTTTTAGAGAAAATAGGTGTGGACATAGTGGTTTATCCTGAAAAAGAGATGGCATTAAATCTGGCAAACAAACTTTCAATGCCAAATGTTGTAGATCGAGCACCAGTTGCCGGTAATTACAAGATATACGAGATCAAAGCTCCGAAATCTTTTGGTGGCAAAACATTGAAGGAACTTCAACTCAACAAACGATATGAAATGACGATTATGCTCACAAAAAAAGAAAACACTATAAATTTTCCATCGGCTGACACAACCCTTTCCGAAGGAGAAACTCTGATCGTTCTGAGCACAGATGAAGGAATGAGAGCTTTCGCGGAGGATAACGATGGCAATGCTTAATTTCTTGAAAAGAGGATTAAAGAAAACCAAAGATGGCTTTTTTGGTCGCGCAATATCCATGATCAAAGGTGGGATAACAGCAGAAAAACTCGAAGACATTCAAGAGCTACTTTTGCTTTCGGATGTTGGCCCAGAAACATCCGAATACATCATTGAAAAAATGAGAAAAGAAAAGGGAGATCCTGTAGAAGTTCTAAGAAACACCCTAATTGATCTTTTAGGAATAGATGAACGATTGAAATTCTCACAGATCCCTCCTACCGTTTACACTCTCGTCGGTGTGAATGGTTCGGGAAAGACTACAACAGCGGGAAAGCTCGCATGGCGTTTCAAGAGAGATGGAAAACGTGTGATTCTTGCGGCAGCCGACACATTTAGAGCTGCTGCAATTGAACAACTTAAAGAATGGGGAAAACGAGCAGGTGTGCCGGTAATAGCTCATCAAATGGGAGCAGATGTAGGTGCTGTTGCTTATGATGCGGTAAAGCATGCCATCTCAAATGGAATTGATCTTGTAATCATTGATACCGCTGGCCGTTTGCATACAAAAGATAACCTCATGAGAGAGTTGGAAAAAATTCACAAGGTTATCAGCAAACTGTCAAGCAACCAGCCTACGGAAACTTTGCTGGTTCTTGACGCAACAATAGGTCAAAATGCCATACAACAAGCTCGCATTTTCGACAAAAGCGTTGGACTCACTGGTATAGTGCTCACCAAACTCGATGGAACTGCAAAAGGTGGGATGATCCTCTCGATAAAGAAAGAACTTGGAATACCTGTAAAACTTATCGGCATTGGAGAAAGCGTAGAAGATCTTAGAGATTTTGACACCTTCAAATTTGTTGATGCTTTATTGGAGTAGATCATGGGAAAAACGCTCTCACTTTACATGAAACAAATCATGTCCGAAAAAGGAGAAAATCTTTTACACACTGCCGGAATCATAAGGAGATATTCAGAAGGAGGATGGACTAAGAAAAAATTTCAGAGAGCACTTGATATGATTCAACCCGGACTTGGAGAGATGTCAGAATTCGTTGGAATGGATCTCCAAAATATTGAAAACATCTCAAAGAGAAGTGGCATTCCGCTATCAAAGCTAAGTATTGCCGCCATGGTACTAAGTCCGAAGGCGTACTTTCCAATGAATAAATGGACCATTGAAATCTCAAAAGACGAGAACATACAAACAAATAATTATCTTTCTTTCATACAGGGATGGAGAAAATTTCTCAAAAATAACTCACAGTATGCAGACGACTTTCTCGATCTTTACCTGGTGCTTTTTGGCGAAAGAAATGAGTCCATGTCGGACAATTCCATAGTTCAAGAATTGATTTCAATGACAAAAAAAGTCGATTTCCTTTCCTTAAACGAAAAAATGGTAAGGGATTTCAGAGACATTTACACCAATCTCCTCCCTTCAGATAGAAAAAAGATTTCTAATTCAATACATAACTCATACGTCAAGGGGGTACTTTTGAGACCTATGGGTGTTAAACTCGTGGTGGACGGAAGTAATATAGCTATGGTGAAATCTTTTTATCCAGATCTTGGCAATATTTTTTCAGCTTTTGAATCAATTGGAAGAATGAAACGAGTTCCATGGCCATTTAGAATAGTATTTGATGCGAATTTCATTTACAAGCTTAGAGGCTCTCAAATAATAATGTTCAAGAGACTTTTTCAGAAAAATTCCAAAATTTCGTTTCATTCTCCCGCAGATGAAAAAATTCTTGAGATCGCGAGTACAGAGCACTCTTGTATTTTAACAAATGATCGCTATCTTGACTACCCAAAAGTGAAAGCAATTATGTTGAGATTCGATGGCCAGCGAGTGTGGGAAGATCCGAGAACAATGTAGAATTATACTTCGGGAGATGGTAAAATGTTTCAAAGGGCAAATCTTCTTGAAAGTGCTATGAACGTTGCGATGCTTAACGCACAGGTGATATCAAATAATATCGCTAATGCCAGTACACCAAATTTCAAAGCAAGTTACGTGATTTCACAAGTACAAGGAGAACCAAACGATCCAAAACGTATAACTGCAAAAGTGATTAAGGATCTTTCCACGTCAATAAGCAACGATGGTAACAATGTGGACGTGAACACTCAAATGGCACTTTTAGCTGAAAATACAATAAGATACGAAGTTCTAACACAGCTTGCTTCCATGAGCTTTAAAAGATATGCCGATGTTTTAAAGGGAGTGTGATAGCAAGTGTCCGTGTTTAGCATCATAGATACTTCTGCATCCGGTATGACAGCCCAACAGCTAAGGGTTGACATAATATCTAACAATATTGCAAATGCCGATACAACAAAAACAAAAGAAGGCGGTCCTTACAGACGAGAGATTCCAATATTTGCTGAGCGTTTAGTAGAAACTGCACGCGGTACAGTAGAAAGAGGTGTCGAAGTTGTGGGAATTGTCAAGGATCGAAGTCCATTCCGAAAAATTTATGATCCATCTAACCCAGATGCAGGAAAGGATGGCTATGTTGAGATGCCAAATGTCAATATATTACGCGAAATGGTCGATCTCATATCTGCTCAAAGAACATACGAAGCCAATGCTACTGTAATAAGTGATGCAAAAGCCATGGCAAGTTCGGCAGTTCAGATTGGGAGGTGAGTTGGATGACGACTCCAATAGAGCCCATAAAACCCATAAAACAGATCCTACCAGAAACGAATGTACAGAAAAGGACTGGACCTGATTTCAAAAAGATCTTGGAAAGTGCAATTGAAAAAGTCAATTCCACAACAAAAAACGCAGAACAGGCTGCTACAAATTTTGCAACCGGTAAGACCTCTGACATCCACTCTGTCATAATAGCAGCTGAAAAAGCAGATATCATGCTTCAGTTAACCACTGAAGTTAGAAACAAAATCGTGGAATCCTACCGCGAGATCATGAGGATGCAGATTTAGGTTTTCTTCTTACCTCAAAGATCATGAAAACAAATCCGAGAAGTATTGGTAAGTAGTACGTGGTAAATCTCCACATGAGAATACCTGTCATTACGGCAGACTTGTTTCCGTATGCTGATAAGACAGCGTAAAAGCCTCCTTCTACTCCACCAGATGATCCCGGAGTTGGAACATAGTAAACGATGAAAGACATAAGAATATATATCGCACTCAAATTCCAAAACGAAAGCTTGAACGGGGCAGATGCTCCCGATGAAATCTCTATAGAACGGTAAAGAATATAGTACAATACAAAAAGATCGAGTGTCCCCATCAACCCATCGAAGATCACAAGCCAAGGTTTCTTTGCCCAAATGATTCTCATCGAATTGTAGAAATTTTTCATTTTTTCGGCGAAAGCGTCTAAAACTTCTACAGCATCCTTTTTAAAAAGCCTAAATACAAGCTTTACCAGTTTTAAGCTCTTAAGCCACTTAATAGCTCCTATTCCCATATTTGGAATGAGAAAAAACATAACCATAGCTAAAGAAAAGGCCACACTTACGATTATAACAATGCCCAAAACACGACTTACCAAAGGAATTCCAAACTGAACAAAAGGAAGATAGTTTTTCATCAAAAAAAGCGATGAAACTGACAAAAATATCAACATGTTGCTCCAACGTGTCAAAATAATTGCTGACGAATTTTCTGCACTCATTCCCCATTTTGACAAATGATAAATTTGGTAAGGTTGCCCTCCTGCTGAAAAAGGTGTGATATATGTAAAAAAGTACCCTAAAACAGAATTATTCAGTGCCACATTCCAACTTATTTTTTCTCCAAGAAAATGCGATATAACTATTGTTCGAATCGAATCTATCAGGAATATGATGAAGAAGAAGGCAAAATCTAAAACCACTTCGTAAATTGGAAATTCTGATATTTTTACGAGGGTTTTTTCTCCTTTTGAAAAGATCAATATCACAGCTACAATAGAAAAACTCGACAGGATAGCAACTGCAAGATTCCTGATGAATTTCTTTCTTTGGCCTTCCCTGTCATTCATTTCCATTTTGGATCCTTTGGATCTACTGTTTTCCCTTCGATCCCCCTCAATCCATCTTCAAAGCCTCGAAAAGCGTAAGGCTTCGCGAGAGGATCTACATATCCCCATACATATCTGTCTATGAAAAAATATCCTCTTACCGCTAATCCAATCACTTTTGAATTTCTCGTAGCATTTATAGTGTTTCGAAAGATGTAATAAACCTTCCATGGTGGAATGGATGGTTTGGAGAAAGGAAATCTAAAAAGTCTTTTTTGCCTGATCCAATCTTTATGCTCTATTAAACTTGAATAGACTTTTACCATTCGAAATCCGTTCTTTCTGGCACGTAAAGAATATTCATAATCATCCGCATATATGAAAAAATCGGCATTTGGCAATCCGATCTTCTTCACCACTTTAGCACTCACACCAAATCCCACAAATGTTCCTACCCTTGCCCTTACGATTTTCCTTTTAGGAATAGCATTTGAAGTTTTTACAAGTTTGCTAAGCACAACACCAACATCATCTCCTACTTTAGAAAGCGCCCACTCTATCTCTTTCAAAGCACTTGGATAAGGAAGCGCGTCATCATCCATCATCCAAACCCAGTCTGCTCCACGATCGATCGCGATCTTAAGTCCTATAGAAAACCCCCCGGATCCCCCAAGATTATCATTCAATCTCTTCACGATCACGTTACCAGCTTTCAGTGAAACATCTGTCAAAAATTCTGCCGTAGAATCTGTACTTGCATTGTCTACAATGATAAATTCATCGGGTCTTCTCGTTTGCGATAGAATAGAGGAGACATTTTTTTTCAGCCAATCCACTCTATTATAAGTAACAACCAACACCGTGATTTTCACAAAAATCCTCACCTCAAAATTTTTTTATATCTCCAAATCCTTCACCATATGCTTTTTCAACCTCTCCAACGACTATAAAAGCTTTGGGGTCTATCTTTCTAATGGTATGCAACAAACTTGACAATTCTCTACGTCTCACGATAGTAATGATCATTCTCTGATTTGTACCTGTATATCCTCCTATGCTTGGAATATACGTAACACCACGTTCAAGTCTTTTGATTATGTAATCGGCGATTTCATTGTTCTTCTCAGATATGATCATGACTTGCTTTGACATTTCCATACCACGCATCAAGAAATCAATCGCCAGTCCATTTAACACGATCGCGAGTATGGAATACATTCCTATGTTAAGACCAAACCTAAATCCAGCAAGAATACCTATGGAAACATCGGCAACCAATACCCCTTGTCCTAGAGGAAACGAGAAAAATCTGTTCATAAATTTTGCAATTATATCCGTTCCACCTGTACTGCCATTTTGCGAAAAAGCAAGAGCCATCCCGAAAGCTGTCACGATGTCTCCAAATATGGTAGCAAGCATCAAATCTCCGCCAGTGTACACCGGAAAATGTACAAACCGGTTCAGAAAGTCCACTAAAAAAGACAACAAGAATGTAGAATAAATGGTTTTGAAACTGAAGTCTACTCCAACAATTAAGAGTGAAAGTGCAATTAACGCACCGTTTATAATATACATCCATATACCGACAGGCAAGTTGACTAAGCCATGAAGCACTATTGCCAAGCCACTTGCACCACCCGCTGCTATATTATAAGGCATAAGAAATGAAACCACACCCACGGCGGTTGCAAAATCTCCAATAGAGATCAGGGAATACTCCTTAGAAAGAATCCAAAATTTTTCAGCGCGCATTCCAATCCTCCTCTGTCACACAATTCTACCAAAAAAGTGCGCATTTTTGAAAAAAGGATCCCTTTTGAGAAAAGAAAAAATTACATGACTGCCTGTAGGGTGGTATTTAAAACTCAGATTGTGCACAAACATTACAAGATGATCCAAAACCTATAAAGAAAGAGATTTTTCACATCCCCCTCGAAGTTTTCATTAAGACATATGAGTGGTCCATCGAAGATAGAGGGTGGTGTGATTTGTATAAAACACACCCCGCCTTTCAGGCACCCCTCTTGATAGAGGGGACTTAATCCTTCCTAAAAAGGAGCAGGATTGCGCGGTGCGCAATGTTTTCCTGCTTCTACGACCAAGGCGGTAGCCGCGAGGGGGACCGCGTAGCGGTGGAAGGTGTTAAGTATGCAGCGTGCTTTACACAGAGTCTTTAACCATAATGTTATTCCGGAGCAAGTCCGGGATGACATGTCGGTTTAAGACTCTATCAGATGAATCAAGTATGAGATCCCGGATCAGGTCCGGGACGACCTGCGGTCGGTTCAGGATGAGCCTTGATAAGACTTCGAAAAACTTCTTTTATCGCTTGAAAAGCGATGTTTATTCGATAAATACTCATAGGTTGTAAAGTTGACGCACAACTTGAGTTTAAAATAATCAAAAAATGTTATTACTTTAAAAGGTTTACCCACACCATTGTGTAGGAAACCAAATAAAACAGTTTTTGATGGTATAATCTTAACGGAGGAATAGCATGATCCTTAAGATTTCAGATGTTGAAATGAGCTTTAGAGATAAGACGCTTTTTTCAGGCGTTAATCTCTTTTTGAAGAAGGGACAAAAAGTTGTACTTTTAGGTCCAAACGGGTGTGGAAAGACGACCTTTCTGAAAATTGTAACGGGAGAGATCGAGCCTACAAAAGGACATGTGGAGTTTTTGGGTCAAAAAATGGGATCTATAAAGCAGTTTAGGCTAACTACAAACAGAACACTTTATGAGGAAGGTCTCTCTATTTTTAAAGATGCTCTAGATGCTTATGATAAAGCCATCGATAGAGCTATAAATGCTGATATGGAAGCTTATGCCCTCTTTTTTGAGAAAGCCGAATCTCTTGGCGTTTATTCTGCTGAAAGGAAAGTTAGGGAGATGCTTTACGGAATGGGATTTCTTCAGAAAGATTTTAACAGGCAGCTTTCAACGCTCAGTGCGGGTGAGATCACAAGACTTCAGTTAGCAAAACTTCTCATGGCGGCTCCGGATCTTTTGGTACTCGATGAACCTGGAAATTATCTTGATGTCTATGGAATGCTCTTTCTAAAAGAAGCGCTTTTATCCTTAAAAGGAGCCGTACTGATTGCCACACATGATCGAAGTATAATGGAAGATGTGCCAGATGAAGTTTGGGATATAGATTTTGGAGGAATCAAGTCTTACCATGGTAATTATGCCAATTTTGTGATTCAAAAAGAAAATTTTCTTAGGTCTTTTCAGTCAAAAGAGCGAGATCTCGGCAAACAAATAAAGCATATTCACAACGTGGTTCAAAGATATAGAAAGTGGGGAAGAGAAAAAGCAATCCGTCAAGCAAAATCAAAGGAAAAGCTACTTGAAAAGCTTGAAAAAGAGAGAGAGAAATTTAAGTTAAAAAGACAACAAGTTTTTTCAGATCTCCATTTTGAAACATCTGGAGTAACCGAAGATATAGTTTTAAAGGTTGATAAGTTAGAAACATATGCAGGGACAAAATACATAGGCAATTTCACATTCCAAATACACAATGGTGAGAAAGTAGCACTTCTTGGGAGAAACGGCGTGGGGAAAACCACTGTTTTAAAAGAAATCGTGAAAAACGGTTTACATGAAAAAAACTGTCACGTGGAGTTCGGACCAAACACCGTATTTGCATATGTCGACACCGTAGGTCATGGCACAGGTGAAAACCGAGTAGAGAGAGCAAAGGAAAGCATACTTTCCAGTATTTGGAAACTTGTACAATCGTGGCCTGATTATGAGGTAAGAAAATATTTGGGAAGATTCGGATTTGTAGGGGATGATGTTTTCAAAAGTGTGAATTCTCTGAGTGGAGGAGAATTCGTTAGATTTGAGATATCTAAAGCACTTCTCAAAAATCCAAATTTTTTGATAATGGATGAGCCAACGAATCACTTGGACGTTTACATGATCGAATCGTTGGAAGAAACGCTCAAAAATTACGCAGGTGCAGTACTTTTCACAACTCATGATCTCGAATTCGCGAAGCATATTGCCGATCGTTTTTTTATACTTCAAGAAGGAAATTTATGGATTTTTGATGATTACGATCTCGCCGTTGATTTCCTCAAGAAAGCTGTTAACTCGAAGAGAACAACTGCTGACCACTTGAGAAGTTCTGATTTTGAGAGGAGAAAGAGTGCTAAAAATAGGGTTAAATCTATAGAAAAAAAGCTGTACGATTGCGAATCGCGTTTTGAAGAGTTAGAAAAAATGGTGCGGGTAATTGAGACACAAATGGAAATGCAGGCAACTGATCATATAAAACTCGAGGAACTCGCAAGGAAAAGAGATAAAATAGATCGAGAAATGGAGGAGCTTCTTGAAAAAATAGATGCTCTTGAAGCAGAAAAGAGTTTTTTGGAGGAGGAAGCTTAAATGATAATAGAGGATAAACTAAGCCTTGAATCTTTGATAAAGGTAGCGAGAAATTATGAAAAGGTTGAGCTATCAAAAAAGGCAGTCGAAAGAATCGAAAAGTCGAGAAAGAACGTGGAAAGGTTCTTAAAATCAGGGAAGGCAATATATGGCATAAACACAGGGTTCGGAGCTCTTGCGAATGTTAAGATTTCAAAAAACGAGATAAACGATCTTCAGACCAATCTTGTTCGAAGTCATTCGGCAGGGGTTGGTGGTATTTTTAACGAAGAAACCGTTCGTGCCATGATGTTGTTGAGAGCTTTTTCCTTATCAAAGGGGTTTTCGGGTGTTAGAATTGATGTTGTTCGAGGCATACTTGATATGCTTAATCACCGAATTACGCCTATCGTTCCATCTCAAGGATCGGTTGGAGCGAGCGGAGATTTAGCTCCTCTTGCGCATATTGCACTTGCCATGATGGGAGAGGGAGAGGTTTTTTACAACAGACAAAGAGTAAGTGCGGAATTTGCTCTCGAGAGAGAAGGATTGAAGCCTTTGAAATATGAAGCAAAGGAAGGATTAGCGCTTACGAATGGTACGCAAGCGATAACAGCCGTATTGGCTCTAACAGTTTACGACGCAAAAATTTTGTTTGAGTCGTCTTTGATAATCGCATCCATATCAATGGATGCGCTTAAAAGTTCTACAGTTCCCCTTGATCCAAGAATTCATGAGCTTCGTCCTTACAAAGGTCAAAAATATGTAGCTGAAAAGATTTTGAGATATCTCGAGGATAGTGAAATCAGAAAATCTCATTTGAATTGCCCAAAGGTGCAAGATGCTTACAGCCTGAGGGCAATTCCCCAAGTGCTTGGCGCTGTTAAAGATACCATTGATTATGTTGAAAAAGTGACTTTGACGGAGATGAACTCAGTAACGGATAATCCTTTGATCTTTGAAGATGGAGCGTTAAGCGGAGGAAATTTTCATGGTGAGCCAGTGGCGTTGGCTTCTGATTTTCTCGCCATAGCTATAAGTGAGCTTGCAAATATTGCGGAAAGGCGCATAGATAGATTAGTCAATCCATTGGTTTCAGGATTGCCCCCTTTTCTTGCAACTGGAAAGGCAGGTTTAAATTCCGGAATGATGATTTGGCAATACACAGCCGCATCGCTTGTGAGTGAAAACAAAGTGCTGGCTCATCCGGCATCTATTGATTCAATACCAACATCCGCTTATCAGGAAGATCACGTTTCTATGGGTACCATTGCCGCGCGCAAACTAAGAATGATCCTCGAAAATGCCACAAAGGTTGTTGCAATTGAAGGAATGGTAGCATCACATGCAATAAGATTTCACGCTCCACTTAAAACCGGGAAAAAATTGGAAAAATATGTGGAACTTTTGAGAGATCATGATACGGAAAAAGCTAAACGTGATACTTACCTTGGAAAACACTTTGAGGAGATCCTCAAGAGGATAAAATCTGGAAGTATGATAAAAGGGGGAAATAAATGCGTGCAGAAGAACTGCTTGAGTACATGAAGTCGGATAGTTATAAACCTTCTACGAGTAACATTATAGCTGAAACTCTTGGAAAAAATCCAAAAGAGATTAGGAAAATATTAAAAAACTTAGAAGAAGAGGACCTCATTTATCGATCAAAGAATTGGAAATGGCATGTGCCAGCTAAAGATGAGTTAATAGGTGAGATAAGATTTACACGATCCGGAAGAATGTCATTTGTTACATCCTTTTCTGGAAGAGAAGCGCTTGTTGAAGTAGCTGATACGCTGTGGGCTCTAAATGGGGATAAAGTTCTTGTGAAAATCTTTGAAGTTGAAAGAGAGGAGTTACCGCATGGCAGAGTGGTAAGGATATTGGAGCGCTCCTTAAGAACGATCGTTGGTATTTATAGATCGCAAGGTTCCAATTTTGGTTACATAGTTCCTGATGACTCCAAGATCATCTACGAATTTAGGGTTTCTTCAGATGACTCTATGAAAGCTTCAACTGGAGAAAAGGTTGTAGGTAAGATCACGCACTATCCAGATGAAAATTCGGAAGGTATGGCAAAAGTGATTGCTATACTTGGACGGGCTGATTCTCATACTGTAGATATACCAAGCATTCTCGCAAAGTACCAACTTCCAATTTCTGGAGAATTTCCTTCGAGCGTTCTGAAAGAAGTTAGAAAACTCCCTAAAAAAATAAGTGATAAAGAAATAGAGGCAAGAAAGGATCTGAGAGGAAGGAAAATATTCACGATCGACGGAGAAAATTCTAAAGATTTTGATGATGCGGTGTCAATTGACGTTCTTCCAAACGGAAATTTTCTTTTGGGAGTTCACATAGCTGATGTATCGTATTACGTAAAAGAAGGAAGTGCAATAGACAAAGAAGCCTTCAAACGTGGCACAAGTGTTTATCTGTTAAACACGGTTATTCCAATGCTTCCATTTGAGTTGTCCAACGATCTTTGTAGCCTTATTGAGGGAAAAGATAGACTCACAGTTTCTGTCGAAATGGAAATAGACGAGTATGGACGAGTGATCAGAAAGGAATTTTCTAAAAGTGTGATAAGATCTGTTAAAAGGTTAACCTACGGGAAAGTTGAAAAACTTCTGAAAGGATCAAATCAGGAGATTGAAAATGAGATTGGTTTTTTAAGAGAAGATCTTGAAAACATGGCTAAACTTGCTCATGTTTTGAAAACGAGCCGATTGGGGCGAGGAGCCATTGAATTTGAATCGAATGATGTGGAAATTGTACTTGACAAAAACGGTGAAGTTGAAGACATAGTGTTAAAAAAACAAAGCACATCTGAGTCCATGATAGAAGAATTTATGATATTGGCAAATGAAGCTGTAGCTGAAATATTTGACATTCAGGATCTTCCTTTTATTTATCGAGTGCATGACAGACCCGATCCTGAAGCCCTAACAAAGCTTTCCGAATATTTGCGAGCTATCGGACTGAAGTTCAAAATAACGGAGAATGTTCAGCCAATACTTCTTCAAAGAATCCTTGAGCAGATAAAAAACCACCCGCTTGAGGCGATTATTCAAAGGCTTCTTGTGAGATCGATGAAAAAAGCCGTTTATTCCGAAACGAATGTTGGCCATTTTGGACTTGCTTCTTTAAACTACACTCATTTTACAAGTCCTATACGAAGATATCCAGATTTGGTTGTCCACAGACTTTTGAAGGCGTACATAGAAAATAGTGGATTCAAAGGGAAAGAAATGAAAAGGCAAATAAAACTTCTTCCTGAGGTAGCTCGACAAAGCTCGAAACGCGAAATCGTGGCGGATAATGCGGAAAGGGACTTGATTGCGGTGAAAAAAGCGGAATATGCTCAAAAACATGTCGATGAAGTTTTTGATGTAGTTATAACAGGTGTCACCGAATTTGGTCTTTTCGTTGAAATTCCCGAAAAAGCCATAAGTGGATTGATACATATATCATCTTTAGACGATTATTACGTGTATAATCAGAAATTGAACCAGCTCCTTGGAGAAAGAAAGGGAAAAGTTTTCAGACTTGGCGATAAAGTTCGTGCAAAAATTGTTTCGGTTGACAAAACTAAAGGATTGATAGATTTTAGGTTGGAGGAAAACAAAAATGGAGAGAAACGAAAAAAGCAAACTAATAAGCAGATTAAAGAAAGTGGAAGGACAAGTAAAAGGCGTTCGAGCAATGGTGGAAGACGAAAGAGATTGCACTGACATACTCACGCAAATAGCGGCGGCGCGTGCCGCACTTGACGCTATTGCCCAATTGATAGTGAAAGATTATGCCATGTCGTGTGTTAATGAATTTTCATCGGAAAATGGTAGTGAGAAAATAGAAAAATTGATGAGGTTACTTTTCAAATACCTCTAAACTGGAGGAATAAGTGATGAGAAAATATCAAAAAACATTGGTTATACTTTTCATGTTGACAAGTCTCGTTGGAATTGCGTGGGCTTCACAGACTTTGCTCAACGCAAACGTAAATGCTGTATCGCAAGTTATTCAATTGATTCAAAAGTATTACTACAATGCGACGTCGGTTAATTACCAAAAACTCCAGGACGATGCGATAAAAGCCATAATCAAAAACCTCGGAAGTAGATTCACGTACTATTTTTCGCCGGACGAAGTCAAAGAATTTGAAATACAGACTTCTTCCAAATACGGTGGCATTGGGACCGAGGTAACGTATAATTCTACAAGAAATGCAGTAGAAATAATAAGTCCGATGTATGAGTCTCCTGCGGAAAAAGCAGGACTGAAAAGTGGAGATCTGATAGTTTCTATTAATGGCTCATCGGTGAAGTCGCTTGGTTACATACCGGCTGTGAATGCTTTAAGAGGGGCACCCGGCTCACAAGTAAAGGTGGAAGTTTATCGTCCATCGAAAAAGGCTACCATGACCTTTGTTATCACAAGAGCACTTATAAAACTCAAAACTGTAAAGTCCACCACAATAGAGGCCTCTAAAACAAAGATAGGTTACGTGAGAATCACAAAGTTCAGCGAACCTACCGGAAATGAACTCTCGAATGCGCTAAATTCTCTTTACGCTCAAAAGATCAAGGGACTTATAATCGATCTTAGAGATGATCCGGGAGGGCTTTTCTCACAAGCTTTAGAAGTCGCAAGTGATTTTCTCCCAAAGGGTAGGTTGATCGTCACCGTGAGAAATCGTTACGGTGTAGAGCGACCTTATCGATCGTATGGAAATATTTACAAACGCTTGCCAATAGTTATCCTGGTTAATCATGGTTCTGCTTCATCATCAGAAATAGTATCTGCTGCACTTAGAGACAATGGATATGCTGTTCTTGTTGGAGAACGAACATATGGAAAAGCCGCCGTTCAAACAGAGATACCACTTTCAAATGGAGGATTGCTTTTGCTTGTTACCGATCATTATTTCACACCAAATGGCCAGGATATAAACCTCAAAGGAATAACACCTGATTATGTTGTTAAAGAATCTGGCGCCACATCCACTGAAAATGAAAACTATAAACAACTCATTCAAAGTGTTAAGAGCTCGACTCAAAGCACCGCAACGGTTAACATACAAAAAGACATTCAACTTCAGAAAGCCGTGAAGATCCTTGTCAACGAGATCAAATCAGGGATTCTTTTCCCAAGGAATTTGATAAAGTCCAAATGAAAAATTTCATCATCTTAATTTTCATGTTAGCCATCGTCGAGATGACGATGGCTGGTGTGTTAAGTGGAAAATTAATTGTTCTTGATCCTGGCCATGGTGGAATGGATAACGGTGCTGTTGGGCCTACTGGCTTGAAAGAAAAAACCATAAATCTCGAGCTGGCTTTAGATCTTTACGAAATTCTCAAGGCTCAAGGTGCCAATGTGATCTTGACAAGAAAAAATGATGAGACCATGTACCTTTCCGATCGAATTGCCATTGCTAACGAAAAGCATGCCGATTTGTTTGTTTGTATTCATCACAATTCTGTGGAGAATGCACCAGAGATCGACAGAACACAGGTATATTATTGGAGCGCAACAGACACATCTAAAAATGCGGCAATTGACATTCTAAGTTCTTTGGAAAACTTCTTTGGAATGAAAGGTAACTTATTGAGAACCGATTTTAAAGTTTTAAAACTTGCAAAGGTCCCAGCTGTATTAGCTGAAATGTCATTTATATCATCTCCCAAAAGAGAAAAATGGTTAAGAGATCCTTTTAACATCTGGCGTGAAGCGTTGGCATTAGATGATGGGATACTGAAATATTTCGATCAACGCGGCATTTGAAAGGCATTTTGAAGATTTTCTGTGGTTGTTGAAAGTGAAACACCTATTTCGATAAACGGATTTTCAAATACAAATGCATCCGAAAAATATACGTTCATGCGTGTAAAAAGGATGAATTTGAAACTTTCATAATAGCTTAAAGAATAGGAAGCGTACAGGCTAAGCACGTTGGGAGATTCCCCTTCGTAGTTTGGAGGAGCAAGAAAAATCATGTTCTTTGACGAGTTGTAATTAAAACTCGAATAGAACCTCGAATATTTCAAATTGAGAATGACTTTAAAGAATGAAAAATTTACATTCGCGGTGAGGAAATTTCTTCCCACTTCCAGTATCTTTCCGTTATCTATTCTACCTTCGATTTGTCCGAATTTCGATGTTTCCCCAATTGACATGGACCCCATCTTGAAGTCGATCAAATTGACCGCTGCTTCTACAAATGCAAGAGGTGTTGACTCACTGACAATAATTCCAATATACGTCCTGTTTCCCAAAAAGACAGATGATCGTGGACAACCAATTTCTATTCTTATTGGAGTGGCTGTTAAACCTAAAGAAGCCTCATTATTTGAAATTAAAAAACTGATCGGAATGCCCATAGCAATAGTCGATGAGATCAAAAATACGATCATAAGTAGCCTTTTCATTTTTCCACTATCTCTCCATTCCGAGAAGGTTTTTAAGAACTGATATCACAACGCCAAAAATCATGAGTGTGATCGATACGAACAGCATTACCTCTTGTAACTGTGGGATTTTATAAGAAACTAAAAATTTGAAAGACATCAGTGCAAGCAACTGTGCAATGAAAAAATTCGCCAGTGCACTGAACCACATTCTCTTTGACTTTGGAAAAAGATACCTAAGGGCGTACTCTTGACGTGTATAGCCAAGCGAGAGAATCGTGGCGCGATGAGTGTTATCATATTTATCAACACTTGGAGCTATGTATGAAATTATGTATATAGAAGCCGCAACTACCATGAGAATGTTTCCAATTGACAGATCCACAGATACTACTAAATAGACACCAAGCAACATCATGCCTGTTGGGAAAAGATCCTGAAAATATCTTAGAAAACTTTTGCTGATACTTTTTTTATCAACCACACGGCTTCGTACGTACCACAAAGCAAGTGCAAAGCCAGCTCCGCTGACAAGCGCGGAGTCGGCAGTTTCTTTCCATAAAGATGTCCACACGTTCAATTAGGATTTTTCCTCTCCTTTGGTGTTAGCGTCTTTTTTGAACATCTCTCCAATTGCTCCCAAGCTGGATAATATGCCAGACGTTTCAAATGGAAGGAATATTTTCGTAGATTTGCCATTTGCTATTGTCCCAAGCGCTTCAAGATATTTTACCGTTAGAAGATCGGGAGTTGGATTACCTGAATGTATAGCGTCAAAAACGGTTTTTATGGCAAGTGCTTGACCCTCTGCTTCAATTTGAAGTTTGTACTTGTCTGCATCGGCTATTCTCTTAATTGCCGCAGCTTGACCTTCTGCTTTAAGTATTTGAGATTGCTTTTGGCCTTCTGCCTGAAGTATCTGTGATTGTTTTATTCCTTCAGCTTCAAGTATGGCCGCGCGTTTGGTACGTTCGGCTTTCATCTGTTGACTCATGGCATCGGTAATATCTCTTGGTGGATCTATTTTTTTGAGTTCTACCCTTGTGATTCTTACTCCCCACTTGTCTGTTGCATCATCAAGAACTTCACGAAGCTTGGCATTTACTCTTTCTCTGGACGTCAAAGTTTGATCGAGTTCAAGTTCACCTATCACATTTCTCAAATTAGTTTGCGCCAGCTTAATCGCTGCATTTTCGAAATTCTTAACGTTGTACACAACCTTAAAGGCATCTGAAACCTCATAGTATATGATAGCGTCAACAGAAACAACAACGTTATCCTCCGTTATAACTTCCTGAGGTGGAACGTCTATGACGTGCTCACGCATGTCGACTTTGATCAACCGATCGAAGAATGGGATGATCAGGTTCAAACCTGGTTCAATCTGGTGTTTGAACTTTCCAAGACGCTCAACTAACCCCTTTTGATAAGGTCTTATGATCTTTATTCCAGTTATTGCCAAAATGAGCAAGAATATGAATATTACAACCACAAGTACTGCGGTACCTATGATACTCACAATTATCCCTCCCTTTGAAATTAGCACGATGTGCTTTTATCTGAAAATAGCAATCATGTTATTATGATATTTTTTTTACCACTAATTTTGTGCCGTTGATTTTTCGGATCAAGACCTGATTATCAACTTCTACAACAGAATTGTCTTCAGTAACAGCTCGCCAAAGCTCGCCATTTATTCTTACCATACCTGTTCCCGCTGCTGGATCTATGCGTTTTACAACTTCCGCACGCTTTCCTACTATTGCATCTATGTTGATCTTTTCTGGAGGCTCTTTCCTGAGAAGCATTTTTACAGCTATTGGTCGTGTGAAGATCAAAAGCAAAGCGGAGACGACTATAAAGACAATGAGTTGAACTATTAATCCATAGAAAATAGATACAACAGCAGCAGCAAATGCTCCCAATCCAAACCAAAAAAGGAAAAAGGTCGGAATGAAGATCTCTGCTACACTTAAAGCTATTCCCAGCACGATCCAGAATATCAAGTACACTTATTTCCACCTCAATTCAGAGTAAAGATCTTGGACGGATGAACATACATCACCGGAATTTCGATCTCTACTTCTTTGATCGCTTTGCTCACAAGACGCCTGATATTCCTTTCGTATCTTGTAGATATGTGATAAAGAATCACGGTTTTGGCATGAGCCAATTTTGCGAGTTTTAAGACCTCTTTGATCGAGGAGTGATTATTTCCTCTTCGATCATTTTCGTTTAGAAAAGTAGATTCATGAATGAGTAAATCTGTTTCAAATGCATCTTCAACAGATATGGGAAGAGCGTCTCCGCTAACTGTAAGTATTTTGTGCTCATATTCAACAGTAACAGCATCTCTTCCAAGTTTTTTGATGAAATTCAATATTTCTCCTTGTTCTAAGTTTCTATATTCGGGTTTAAGACGCTTTCGCTTTTCGTAAATATTATACCCAAAACTTTCTTCACTGATCGTGTGATGAGTTTTAAATGGCCTTATAACACGTTGCGCTGCACCAGTTCTATGAAGAATCACTTCCTCTCCAACAGCCAAAGCCTTAATTTTCAGGTTGTACTTGAGATTGCTGTTGACTTTTATTATGAAGTTTATAAATTCTTCAACAGATCTTCCACCCTTAGGGTAATAAATTTCTAACTCCTTTTCCTTGTCACCCATAGCATTGTTCCTGGTATTAACCAATCCCCAAAGACCCGCTATGTGATCTGCATGTCCATGAGTTATAAAGACCCGTTTGACTGCGAAAGATTTGTTTCCAAGATAGGTGCTTGCACCTTCTCCACAGTCTATTAACATTCGGTCCGGAGAATAGTACATCCATGTCGAATACAATGCTTTGGAAGATATCATCAGCTTCAAGTTTTAGACCTACTCCTCGCGCTCTACTTTCACCTTTATTTTACCAGAAACACCATTTCCAAGCTTGACTTTAATTTCATAAAGACCAAGCGCTTTTATAGGATTCATCTCTATGTTTTTTCTATCAAAATCTTCTCCGAGATATTCGGATATTTTTTCAGCTACATCAGAAGAAGTTATAGCTCCATAAAGCTTTTCGCCCTTTCCAGCTCGACCATATATAGTAATGACTTTTTTCAACAAAGCGTTTAATTTCTCATTAGCTTTCTTTTTATCCTCTTCCTGTTTTTTTTCTTCAATGCGTTTTTTTTCTTTCACCTGTTTGATAACGTTTGTAGTGGCTACTATGGCAAGTTTCTTTGGAATCAAATAGTTTCTTCCATACCCGTCAGAAACTTTGACTATTTCTCCAGCTTTGCCAAGTGCTTTCACGTCTTTCAAAAGCAAAACTTTCACAAGATCGCCCCCATACTTTAAGAGGCCGAAAACGGCCTCTTTTTCAGTTTTTAGTGTAAGGTATCAATGCCATCTGTCTTGCACGCTTTATTGCCTTTGAGAGCATTCTTTGATGCTTGGCACATGTACCTGTAACGCGTTTGGGCAATATTTTTCCTTTATCACTCACATATCTTTTCAATGTCTTCAGATCCTTATAATCTATGTAATTAACGTCGTTTGAACAGAACGTACATTTCTTTTTCTTTCTCGCTCTAAATTTTGTTACCATTTCACACCTCCATGAATTCAAAAAGGAATTTCATCGCTTTCTCCAGGATTATCATTTCCTTCGTCATTTATCTCCGGTATTGGTTCTTCGGATTCTGGTTCAAATTCCTTATTATTCTCTTCTGCTGGCGTTGCACCCCGCTTTTCCATAAACTCCACGCGGTTTGCTATTATTTCAACCGAAGAGCGCTTCTGTCCAGTATTATCTTGCCAAACATTATTTCTTAGGCTTCCCTCCACAAGCAAAAGTCGCCCTTTGGTTACATAATTGCTTACGAATTCAGCAGTTTTTCCAAAACAAACGATTTTGAAAAAATCTGCTTGCTGATCTTTACCATAGCGGTTAACTGCAAGCCGAAAATTGACAACCTCAGTACCACTTATTGTGGCTCTCAATTCCGGATCATGTGTTATCCTTCCGACAAGTATTACTTTGTTATAATTCACGCACTTTCACCTTCTGAATCTTTTCCCGATTCTTTCGATTCAAGTGATGAGGCTTCATCGGGAGCCTCAGATACTTCGGGGTTTACACTTTCAGCAGATGCCGCTTCTACTTTTTCAGTAGCTGGTGGGTGTTTTTCAATATCTTCTCTTCTAAATACCATCCACTTAAGTATTTCTGGGGTAATTCTGTACATTTCTTCAAGTGCTTTCAAACTGGATGGTTCTGCGTCAAAAAGCACAACTGTGTAATCTCCTTGATAAAATTTGTCCACTCTGAATGCGAGTTGACGCATTCCCCATCTGTCAAATTTCCTGATTGTTCCTTTAACCTTCTCTTCGATCCAGCTCTTGACACGGTTAGCCATTTCTTCTCTGGATTCGTCATCAAGTTCTGGATTAACGATAAACATTGTTTCGTAGATCCTCATTTCTTTACCTCCCATGGACTTATTGGCCCTGCTCAAGGCAGAGCGGGCATTCACATTATACCATTTTTTACTTTTTAAATATGTGCAATTTGTGAATTTATCATCTCACGTTGTGCGTGAGAGTAACGAAAAAAGGTTGGGATGTAACAAAGTTCATTGAAAACAGCGTGAATGTTGAAAAATTGACAACAGCTTGCGTAAAATAATTTGAACAAACTCAAGGTTTCAAATCTCCCA
>JALSLY010000052.1 GCA_026988035.1 Thermotogae bacterium | reverse complement strand
CGCACCTTCCGCACGTGCCAAATCAAAAATAATATTTTTCATATTTGTCTCCCAAAAGCCTCAATATCTTCGTCTGTATCTCGTTGACATTGGCGATCTGCGTTCGAATCTTTCCTTCAATCACAACCTTTACGACCGTTATGTTCATGAATAACTGAAATATCCACTTCAACGTCGGCCTATTCGTCGGCTTGTTTATCTGATTTGGAATGGTCTCTTTCTCATTTTGAAGCTTTGTTCTTATCATCCATTCCGCTATTGAATAAACCAACAAAGTCAACACCATTATCATCGCTAATGCTTGAATCCTGGTCGTTTTCTTCAAATACACATCGCTCACTCCGAAACTGTTATCCTTGAGAAATCTAAACCCTCTTTCCACAGTGCTTTGTCTTTTGTAATAGGTCAATATCGAATCTCCACAAAGCTCCATGTCGTTACTTGCAAGAATGAATCTTCCGAGTTTGGATTTTTCCTTTTCGATTTCTTGCGCCTCGTAGTCTATCTCAGCCTCTATTTTGTACAATGTGACCATTTCTTCATTTTTGGAGGGCCTTCCCCTTTTTCCACTTTTCCGCAATTTCATACTTTTTATCTTGAGATGGCTGTACTTGAAAAGCCTGTGCTCTTTTATCCAATTTTGGGCTCCGTTCATAGCATCTGCTTCGCAAAAGTATTTCACTCTCATAGCTTTGTTCAGTGAGCGTTCTGCCTGCGCTTTTCGCTTTTCAAGATGTCTGTCGAAGTTTTTCAATTGACGGGCTCTCATCTTCTCTGATTTGACCAACACCCATTTCTGCTTCACACCACCGTATTCGCATGTCTCTTCGTAAACTGAGTAGCCTTTCAATCCCGTAGCTTTGAATTCCACATCTTTGTTGAGAAGTATCTTGCTCTCTTTCAGTGTAGATGGAACATGACTTATCCAATACGTCCCTTCCATTTGTCGGATATTATCGAGTGTATAAAATGCGCTGTCAGCTATGTAGTAGATTTCGCTCTCGGTGTCTATTGACTTTCTGACACTCTTGACCATTTCCATAATAGATTTCTTGTCAGATTTGTTCCCGCTGTACGGCTTCGCAAAGATGGGCATTCCAGATTGATTCACTACCATTCCGATTACAAATTGTTTCAAGTCTTGTCTGTGTTCTTTCGAATGACCAAACGTTATCTTGAATCCGTCAGAACCGTCTTCCATTTCATAATTGCCGCTTACACTCACACTCGTCGTATCCACATGAATGAGATGAAGGCCCATCTTCACCTTTTTCATTACTTTCACAGCTATCTCTTCGAACAACTCAGTTACTCCGCTATCGTATATCTTGTCCAATGTCCTCCCCAGTGCATCGTCATTCAAGTCTTCCGCTTTTACCCCCTCACCGAGCAATTCGTCAATTGCCCAATTCTTGAAATAACTCCCTGCAAAATAAAGCCTTCTCTCTACAAAACCCAATCCCAATATCACCATCGCTTTCACAATCGTCGAATGTTCAAGATTGTGATTCCTTTTCTTGCTTATCCTCTTGTCAATCACTTCTGCTATTCCAAGTGAATCAAAAGCTGCCGCTACTATCCCATGATGATCCAACTGCTTCGTGCTTATTTCCATTTCCTTTTCCCTCCCGCTATTTCCTCTTTTCAATACATCATAGCAGGAAAAAGAAAATATTCTACCTTACTTCTTTTTTGATGCGGAAGGTAGGTTTCAACAACAGATGGGTGTAATTTATTTTTTGTTCAAATCAGTTTTGCATGAGGTGTTGTAGATTCTTCAATACCTATGCTGTTTTCAATGAACTTTGTTACTTGCACGCACAACGTGGGTGCTCTGATTTGTTCTAACAAAGGTTTATAATATGGGGAAAGAGTTGTCCTATCTTGTATACGTCTTTTTAAATTGGAGGAGATAATGTGATTTCCGAACTCATCTATCTTATGACGAGGATGTTCTCCATGCGACGTTGGAATAACAAGCCAACCGTTGAATATAGTAGCGAGGCATCCAATAGTGGATTTGTTTTACACATCGCATATCTTTTGGCAATGATAGAATCTCTTGACGGAAAGGCTGTAGATTTCCAAAAGCTACTTGTAAGAGGTGCTCTTAAAGATATGCCAAAGTGCATACTTTCAGATATATCTCTTGAAACGAAGAGAGCTATAAAGATGCTTGCCCCAAATTTATGGCAAGAAGTTTATATGAGTTCCGTTAATGAAGTTCTAAAGAACGTACCTCAAGAATGGAGCAAGACATTTCGGGATGCCATGATCAATTCCAGAGACGATTCCATAGAAGGAAAAATCCTCGAAGCTGCCGATCTTTACGCCGCGTACGTTGAGGCTGAGATTAACAGTAGATTGTTCTGGGAATATTTCTCTGATATCCGAGATAACATTGAAGGAAAACTGAAGAACGTGAAACTTTATTCATTAAAAGTTTTGCTGAGTGATTTAAATATGAGAGAATATCTTACACGTGTACGTTCGCTTTTGCACGCAATTCGTTGGAATCAACATGCGCGAACAGTACAAACTACAGTCGCAGGTCATACTCTTTTTGTGGTATTTGTGGCTTATTTATTAGCTCTCAAAGATGGGAGGAGCGATGTACTTAACATTATGGAACGTGCACTTTTTCATGATGTTCCAGAAGCTCTTACTGGCGATATAATATCCCCAACCAAGAGGCGCGTTGAAGGCTTTGAGAATGTGATAGAAAGTGTGGAATCAAAAATGGTTCATGAAGTTCTATTACCACTTTTGCCCAAAATGATAGCTGAGCATTGTGCTCCTTTAATGTTGAAACCATTTGACGGTGGAGTAGAGGGCAAAATTACGCGTGCGGCTGATCTCATAGGAAGCATGATTGAATGTAAAATGGAGCTTGATAATGGGGTTAAAGCAAGTATTTTTGAACGAGGATATGTTGAGATAAAAAAGCAACTAATGGCTATGAAACTTGGTGCTGTAGACGAACTGATAAAGGATCTGTAAAAAGGCTATCTCCAAGTTCGTGTGATACAACTGAAAGATTGTGTGGATTTATAAAAGAAGTCACCGCACAAAGTGTGATGCCATAGTAAACGCCACCAGGAAATTTATCCGCGATCTATGTAAAGTAAATTTCTCCCCTAAAATCTTATCTCTACAGGCATGGTTGCAAATCTAACCATAGTTAAGTTGTCGTGAAAACTACTACGATGATTAGAATCAAATGCTCGCATTTTTGCTCTTGTCAACGCCATCAATTACCTTTATAAGCTTCTAAAAGTAATAGAGTCAAAGGCTTTAAGTCTTTTGAAGTTTTGTCAGCTCATATGAACGAGTCGTGCAAGAAACGAATGGACAGGGAGCGAGATTGCACTGTGTGCAGTGTTTTTCTCGCTTTCTTGATCAACGCGGCAGTTGCTTAGAATGAATGCCGAAAAAGTTGTTTAACACTTTTATGTAGATTTTGTTTTGAAATATCACAATTCTTGACATAACTTTCTGGTTGATGTAAAATTTCTCCAAAGTAGAACAAAGTGTAAATATAGGAGCAAATAGTAACTATAGAGTTTTCAAATTGATACCGAAAAGAGCAAAATTATTTTTTTATAGGTTTTTTACATATTTTGGAGAACGGTAATCCCAAAAATTCAGGAGGTGGTTTTATGAAGCTTAAAGTATTTTTCTTAACGATTGCGGTTGTGGCACTGCTGGCATTTCCAATGTTGGCAAGTGTGACTAATCCGAATACCGTGATCGAAGAAAATGAAAGACCAGTTTCCACTATGGATCCAGCATGGGCTTATGACACTGGTTCAGGGGAAGTTTTAAACAACATCTACGACAGCTTAATTCAATATGATGGCACATCTGTCAGTAAATTCCTTCCAATGCTTTCAACAAATGTTCCGTCTAAAGCGGATGGAACGATCTTGGACAATGGGAAAACTTACATTTTTCACATAAGAAAAGGGGTTTATTTTCATAATGGTGACTTGCTAACACCTAAAGATGTTGTATACTCTCTTGAGAGAATTGTTATATTTGACAGAGATGGTGGACCTTCTTGGATGTTATGTGAGCCTCTTCTTCCGATGATCAATGGAGTGTATGTTGATTCTTTAACGCAATGGGCTGTAAAACTTGCAGGTGTTAGTTCGTGGAGTGATTTATTTGTTAAAGGTACAAAAAAGCCCAAGAATGCGCAATATAAAAAGGCACTTGTTGATGCTTTTGATCTTCTTGCAAAAGACTTCGAAATCAAAGGGAATGAAGTAATAATACATCTTCCTCATGCTTATCCTCCCTTTCTTTCAATAATCAGTCATGGTGCTTTTTGGTCTTCAATCATTGATCAAAAGTGGGCAATATCTGCTGGAGCTTGGCCTGGCACAGCTGATACATGGTGGGTTTATCACAATCCAATTCGTGAAAAGGATCCACTTTATTCCATTGCTAATGGAACAGGGCCTTTTATGTTGACAAAATGGATCGCAGGTAGAGAGGTCATAATGGAGAGATTTGACAAATACTGGGCGGGTCCTGCAAAGATCAAGTATGCGATCATAAAAAAGATTAAAGAATTCACAACTAGAAAGTTAGATTTAATACGTGGAAATGCGGATGTTATTACAGTTCCACCTTCTTTCCTGAAACAAGTACTTAACGTTAAAGGTGTAAATGTTTCCAAAGGTATCCCGGTTTTAGGAATTTATAATTTCTTCTTCAATTTCAATACTCAACCACATAGTAAGTTTCTATACTCTGGGAAATTAGATGGAAATGGTGTTCCTCCAGATTTCTTCTCGAATATAAATGTCAGAAAAGCATTTGAATATTTGTTCCCTTACAAGACCTACATAAAGGATGTATGGTATGGACAAGGAATACAACCAAATAGTCCTATCCCGAAAGGAATTTTGGGATACAGCGAAAATACTCCCATGTACAAATTCGATCTTCAAAAGGCCGCGGAATACTTTAAGAAAGCCTACAACGGAGAACTTTGGAAAAAGGGTTTCAAAGTAGGAATTGCTTATAATGTATCAGATCAAACAATGCAAATGGCTTGTCAAATGCTAAGTAGTTATGCAAGAAAAGTAAATCCAAAATTTAGAGTGGTACCCGTTGGATTGCTTTGGGCCTCTCTGCTTGACGATCAAGTGAGTGGCAGCATGCCAATATTTGCCCTTGATTGGTTTGCCGATTACGCGGGGCCTTACGATTTTGCGTATGCATATCTTGCTTCTACAGGACCTTATGGTGCTTCTCTTGGAAAGAACTTTATAGAACTTGCTAAAAAGGAGTTTGACCCATTAATCAACGAGTCAATGAAAGTTGTAGAACCGACTAAACGCCAAGAAATTTACAAGGAGCTCAATTTAAAAGCTTATAAGTATGCCACAATGCTGTGGCTGATTCAACCTTCACGGCAAATTGTTTACAGAAGCTGGCTAAAAGGACTTTATCCGGATAATTACAATCCCATGTTTAACAAAGAATTGTTGTTCTATAAATTGTATAAAGAATAAGAAAATAAGTAAAAGCCTTGTAGAAAAAGCTCCTGGCGTTTGAACAGGAGCTTTTTCCTAACATAATTTTGTAATACCTCATGGTAAGACCCGCACTTAGAATTTATGTAGGATTTATGCAATTCGAATTCTTGACATACCACTTGTTTGGGTGTAAAATACTAAATGTCAAAATCAGATGGGCCATTAGCTCAGCTGGAAGAGCAACTGACTCTTAATCAGTAGGCCGCAGGTTCGAACCCTGCATGGCCCACCAGTAAAAGTAGAAGCCACCGCTTCTCACCTCCACCTTCGGGGAAGAGGTCATTTGTGGGAAATCAACAATGTATTTACGACGAATGCAACGGGTGGCTGTGCCATCCGATTTTTTATATAAAAGGATGTGATGAAGATCAGAAAAACAGGGCCAATGAAGAATGAAGAAATTCATTATTCCACAGTTCGTTTAATAGGCCCCAATGGAGCACAGATAGGGGTTGTATCCACTAAAGAGGCTCTTGAAAGGGCAAAGGGATATGGGCTCGATCTTGTGGTGGTCTCCCCGGGGGCGAAACCGCCAGTCTGCAAAATAATGGATTTTGGTCGTTACATGTATGAACAGAACAAGAAACAGAAAAAGGTCAAGTTGAGTTCCAATGTTCTAAAACAGATGAAATTTCGTCCGAAGATAGACGAGCACGATTACCAGACTAAACTATCTCATGTCAAAAGATTTTTGAAAGGTGGCAATAAGGTAAGAATTACGATCATGTTTCGAGGTCGAGAAATGGCTTTTACCGACAAGGGAAGAGAGATTCTTGATCGGATTGCAAATGATCTATCGGACATAGCAGAAGTTGAATCCCCGCCAATTCTTGAAGGCAGAGACATGAGAATGGGACTCAAACCAAAAAAGGTTTCTGTCAAGGAGGATGATAAAAAGTGAAGCTAAAAATGAAAACCAACAAAAGTGTGGCAAAACGATTTCGAATCACGAAAAACGGGAAATTGCTACATGAATCGGCTAATAGAAGCCACAAAAACTATCATAAAAGTTCTTCTAGAAAAAGAAGGTTGGATATCGGATCAGAAGTATCATCTGCAGACAAAAAGAGGATCAGAAGAGCTCTCGGAATTTAACTTGGTAAAGGATGTGATCAAGCATGAGAATAAAAAGAGGCACTATAAAGAGAAAAAAACACAACAAAATTCTTAAAGCGGCGAAAGGTTATCGTGGGGCTCGAGGCACGCGCTACAGACTCGCAAAAGAATCAGTAACACGTTCTGGGGTTTATGCTTATGCAGGAAGAAAAGTAAAGAAAAGAGACTTAAGAGCATTGTGGATAACAAGAATAAACATTGCAGCAAGAAATGCTGGCCTCAAGTACAGTGAACTTATCCACGGCTTGGATCTTGCTGGTATTAAGATCAATAGAAAAATGCTTGCAGATCTTGCTGTTTCAGATCAGAATATGTTTAATTCGTACGTTGAGCTTGCCAAAAAGCAACTATCTACTCAACAATAAATACCAAAAAGTGTGAAACAGTTTGCCTATATAAAGGTGTTCTGAATCGGGAGGTGTAAAAAATGTCGAAAAAGTACGTGTATTTCTTCGCAAAAGGAAAAGCAGAAGGTAGCGCTAAAATGAAGCATATCCTTGGTGGAAAGGGAGCTAACTTGGCCGAAATGACCAGTCTTGGGATTCCTGTCCCACCGGGATTTACAATAAGCGCTGAGGTCTGTGACTATTATTACAAACACTCAAACACATATCCTGAAGGTCTTAAAGAAGAAGTCGAAAAGAATCTTAAGGAACTTGAAGAGGTTTCTGGGAAAAAATTTGGGGATCCCAGCAATCCACTTCTTGTTTCTGTTAGATCTGGTGCTGCTGTTTCGATGCCAGGAATGATGGATACCATACTTAATCTTGGACTTACCGACGAAACTGTTAGTGGACTCGCTAAGTTAACTGGAAATGAAAGATTCGCCTACGATGCCTATAGAAGATTCATTCAAATGTTTGGAGACGTTGCACTTGGAATAGAGCACGCAAAGTTTGAAAAAGAGATCGAAGCGATTAAGGAAAAACGTGGGATTAAACTTGACACGGAAATGGATGTTGACGATTTAAAAGAACTTGTTGAGCGTTACAAAGCGCTTTACAAGAGAGAAGGCAAGGAATTTCCACAAGATCCTATGAAACAGCTTTGGATAGCAATAGATGCTGTTTTTGGTTCATGGATGAACAAAAGAGCCGTCGATTACAGAAGACTTAACAAAATTCCAGAAGGTTCTCTTCTTGGCACCGCAGTAAGTGTGGTTTCCATGGTTTTTGGCAACATGGGAGACAGCAGCGGAACCGGCGTAGGCTTTACTCGTGATCCATCTACCGGTGAAAAACGCCGTTACGGTGAATTCCTAAGAAATGCACAGGGCGAGGACGTTGTTGCTGGTATAAGAACGCCAGAAAGCTTAGAAGGACTAAAGAAAGTCTCTGAGGAAGCTTACAATGAGCTTTTCAACATATTCGACGTCCTTGAGAAGCATTACAGGGATATGCAAGATGTAGAGTTCACCGTTGAAAACGGGAAACTTTACATGCTTCAAACGAGATCAGCTAAAAGAACAGCCAGAGCCGCAGTTAAGGTGGCAGTTGATATGGTTAACGAAGGTCTCATTACCAAAGAAGAAGCCGTTATGAGGGTTACACCAGATCATGTAGATCAACTTCTTCACCCAATGTTTATTCTGGAAGAAAAAAAGCATGCAATAGAAGAAAATAGACTCATAGCAAAAGGTCTACCAGCCTCCCCTGGAGCTGCAACTGGTAAAGTTGTTTTTTCAGCAAAAATTGCAGAAGAACGTGGTAAAGATGAGCCAATAGTTCTTGTCAGACCTGAAACTTCACCAGAAGATCTGGCCGGAATGGTGGCTGCTCAGGGAATTCTCACTGCACGTGGTGGAAGAACATCACACGCAGCAGTTGTCGCACGTGGCATGGGAAAATGCGCTGTAGTTGGTTGCGAAGCGATAGACGTTGATGAAGAAAAGGGACAATTTAAAGTTGGAGATTTAATAGTTAAAGAAGGAGATTGGCTTTCCATTGATGGTTCTACTGGAGAAGTTTTCCTTGGAAACATAAAAGCAATTAAGCCAGAAGGAATTGAAGGAGACCTTGCCACGTTACTTAATTGGGCTGATGAAATACGTAAGCTCGGAATCCGCACTAACGCTGATACACCACATGATGCAAGAACTGCGAGAAAGTTTGGAGCCGAGGGTATAGGCCTTTGCCGTACAGAACATATGTTCTTTGATAACGATAGAATCCCAGCTGTTCGAGAAATGATCGCATCTGAGACAACTGAGCAGAGAGAAAAAGCCCTTGCAAAACTCCTTCCAATGCAGAAAGAGGATTTCAAAAGCATATTCAGAGAGATGAAAGATCTTCCGGTCACAATAAGGCTTATAGATCCTCCTCTTCATGAATTTTTGCCACAAGAGGAAGAAGCTCAGAGGCAACTTGCGAAAGACCTTGGCATTTCCTTTGAAAGGGTTCAAGAAATAGTTAGCTCCCTTCATGAATTCAACCCAATGCTTGGTCACAGGGGTTGTCGTTTGACAATTACCTATCCAGAGATTGCCGTTATGCAAACAAAAGCTATTATACTTGCAGCAATAGAGCTAAAAAAAGAGGAGAATGTTGAAGTTATAGTGGAGATCATGGTCCCTCTTGTTGGTCTTGTCAGTGAGCTTAAGTATGTGAAAAACATAATTACGAAAACTGCTGATGAGCTCATCAAAAAAAGTGGAGTAGATATAAAGTATCTCGTTGGAACCATGATAGAAGTACCAAGAGCAGCCGTGACAGCCGATCAAATTGCCACAGAGGCTGATTTCTTCTCTTTTGGCACCAACGATCTCACACAAATGACGTTTGGGTTCAGCAGAGACGACAGTGGTAAATTCCTCAATGATTACCTTGAAAAGGGTATCCTGAGTGTAGATCCATTCAAAACACTTGACAAAGAAGGAGTAGGTTCACTTGTAAGAACGGCCAAAGAAAAGGGTAGATCTACAAACCCACATCTTGAGCTTGGAATATGCGGAGAACACGGAGGAGATCCAGATTCTATTAGAACGGTTGATGAGATAGGCTTGGATTACGTAAGCTGCTCACCGTACAGAGTACCTATTGCAAGGCTTGCAGCAGCTCAATCAACGATCCAATTAAAGCAAGGTAAATAAAGTTTGAAGTCAAGGGGGCACACACGGTAGTGTGTGCCCCTCTTTTCAATGAATGAAAGAGGGTGAAACGGTGGACTTGTTGACCGAGCTTCAAAAAGTGTTCTCTGCAAGTGCCATTTACACATTCAGTGTTGGAAATTTATTTATGATAGGAATCGCGCTGTTTATGATGTATATGTCATACAAGCGCCATGCTGAGCCCTTGCTTCTTATACCACTCGCATTTGGAATGATAATCTCAAACATTCCAGCAATATCATCTGGTCTCTTTGCCGCTCCACATATAGTAAGTGGGGTGACGATTCCAGGTGGTCTCATGTATTACATTCAACAAGGTATGTATGCTGGAATATATCCTCCCTTGATTTTCCTTGGAATAGGAGCTATCACCGATTTTTCATTTGTTTTGGCTAGCCCAATACTGTTTCTCATAGGTGGCGCAGCTCAAATAGGTATAATGATCGCTTTTATCACTGCAAGGACAATAGGGTTCAACATTTTTCAAAGCGCTTCAATAGGAATTATTGGCGGTGCGGATGGACCTACCACCATATTTGTCACGTCACATCTTGCTCCAAATATTCTCGGAACTGTCGCTGTTGCAGCTTACACTTACATTGCACTAATACCTTTTATAGAGCCGCCAATTCAGCGATTGTTAACAACTAGGAGAGAACGAAGAATAAGAATGAAACAACCACGAGTGGTTTCTAAAACTGAAAGAATGATATTTCCTGTTGCTACAACACTAATAGCAGGTATTTTAATTCCCAAAGCTCTTCCATTGGTAGGAATGTTGATGCTTGGAAACCTCCTGAATGAAATTCCTCTCACTAAAAGGCTTGCCGATACATCTGGGCATGCCCTGCTTGATATTGTTGATGTGCTTCTCATGCTTTCGGTTGGTGGAACAACAAAGGCGAGTACTTTTCTTACACCTGCCACTTTAAAAATTCTTGGACTTGGGCTTTTGGCTTTCTCTTGTTCACTTGCAGGAGGTATTTTGTTTACTAAATTCTTAAATCTCTTCCTTAAAAATAAAATCAACCCTCTCATAGGAGCTGCTGGAGTTTCAGCCGTGCCGGATGCCGCTCGCGTAGCTCAGCAAACGGCGCAGAAAGAAGACCCGCACAACTTTATATTGATGCAAGCTATGGGGCCAAATGTTGCTGGTGTGATAGGTTCAGCCTTAGTTGCCGGGGTCTTTCTTTCAATGTTAAAATAGAGATGGACAATGGAGGTGTTGAGACGGTGAAGAAACTTTTTGATGTGGTCATAGATTACGATGTTTGTAAATCGTGTGCTATATGTTACTGGGTATGCCCCACTCATACAATAGTTGAAGGAACTTTAAAATCTCCAAAAATAGTAGACATGGATAAATGCATAGGATGCATGCAATGTGTTAATCTCTGCCCAGATTTCGCGATAGAGGTGATGCAAAGAGAGACGGTGACTGAAAATGGATAAAAAATTTGTTATAATGCAAGGCGATCAAGCATGTGCCATGGGAGCCATTCTTGCAGGGTGTCGCTTTTTTGCAGGATATCCAATAACACCTGCAACTGACATTGCTGAAGTTATGTCAAGAGAGCTTCCGAAGGTGGGAGGAACTTTTATTCAAATGGAAGATGAACTCGGCAGCGCTGCAGCAATAATAGGTGCATCGTTAGCAGGAGTCAAATCAATGACTGCAACAAGCGGACCGGGATTCAGCTTAATGCAAGAAGCACTTGGCTATGCTTCTATGACTGAAACTCCAACAGTTTTTGTAGATGTACAACGTGGTGGTCCAAGTACAGGTCTTCCAACTAGGCCTTCTCAAGGAGATATAATGCAAGCTCGATGGGGAACGCATGGTGACCATGCCGTTATAGCTTTGTATCCATCCACAGTAGAAGAGATTTATCGCTACATAGTGACAGCATTCAATTTTGCGGAATTGTATAGAACGCCTGTCATTTTTCTTATGGATGAAGTGCTTGGGCACATGCGTGAAAGTTTTCATCTTCCGGATCCAGAAGAATTTAACATAGTTGAACGAATACAAACAAAAGATTTGAAAAGAGAAACTGTTTACCAACCGTTCTTGGAAAACTCTGAGTTGTATGATGACATACAACCTCTTGTTTCCATGGGACGATCAAGGTTCCACGTTTCTGGCCTTTTTCATGACGAAAGCGGATTTCCAGTTGGAACACCAGATCTTGCTTCACGACTCATGAAACATTTCATCAACAAGATAAAGTTACATTTAGATAATATACTGATATACGATACTTACATGATGGAAGACGCAGAGTACGTTGTTATAGCATATGGTATCACGGCAAGAAGCGCCTATCGTGCTGTAAAATTGGCGCGTACTAATGGAATAAAAGTTGGAATGTTTAAGCCTATAACAATATGGCCGTTCCCAGCAATACCGTTGAAAAAGATACTGTCTCGTATTTCAGGAATCGTAGTTGCGGAACTGAATATGGGGCAATTTTCACATGAAATGAGCAGGATCAACAAGGGACTTGTGCCCATGGAAACAGTGCTTAGAGAAGATGGGGCGTTGATTCAACCTTTCGATATAGTAGATGCATTGACAAAATTGGTAGGAGAAAGTGAAGACTAACTTGGGTTTTTTCTTTTCATTTATAACAGTATTTTTTTGGGGGATCTCTTTCATAGCGATTAAGATCGTTGTGAGGGTGATCCCTCCTATAACGTTGGGAGCAGTCAGATTTGCCATTTCGCTGTTTACACTCTTTGTGTTTACACTACTCACATCGAGAGGGGAAAAATTGCCGAAAGCTGCTCGAAAATATTCTGCTATTGCCGGATTCTGGGGTATCACCATGTACTTCATATTCGAAAATATTGGTGTACATTTTACTTCTCCGTCACAAGCTTCTTTATTGATAAGCACGGTTCCGATATTCACAATTGCAATAGCAGATATTTACAGAAAAAAGAGAAGTAGCTGGAAACTCTATGCTATGTCTTTTTTGTCTTTGGTTGGTGTAGCTATCATTATTTTATCAAATGGATTCGAATTTAGTTCGAACATTCTGGGAGACTTGCTCATACTTCTTGCTGCCTTTTCATGGGGAATGTACACACTTTACATAAATCAGCTCGAAGAATATGACAACCTTTTAGCAACACTTGAAATAACAAAGTGGGGATTAATCTTTTTGATCCCTTTCTCAGCTGTGGAAATGTTTATAGAATCACCAAATGTTGTACGCTTCCTTCACCCCGATATTCTCGTGTGGTTGTTATTCTTAGGAGTGCTTTGTTCTGGATTCGGTTACGTCATGTGGAATTACGCAATTAAGAGCCTTGGTTCAAGAACATCAAGTAATTTTATATATCTGATCCCATTAGTTTCCATAATCGCAGATTCCCTTATACTTAAAAACATGCCCTCAATGGGCGTTTACATTGGAGGCACACTTGTTATGATAGGTGTTATACTCGGCGAGCGATTTGCACGAGTAGAAGAGATTAAAGTACCCGATTAATTCTGTTTTTTGAATCCAAGACCACTGTTTTTGCCTTGTGCTCTTCTCCTTCATTAAATATGCCATAAGCCATGATTATAACCTTATCCCCTAACTCTCCCATTCGAGCTGCTGCTCCATTTAATTCTATTGCACCAGAATTTTCTGGGCCCTTTATAACATAAGTTTCAAAACGTGCTCCATTGTCTATATTCACGACTTGAACCAATTCCCCTTCTTCTATTCCAACTGCTTTCATAAGAGCACCATCTATAGTTATGGAACCTTCATATTCCAAACTTTTACCTGTGACTCTTGCACGATGTATTTTTGCATGTAAAAAGAATTTTTTCATATATTATGGGCTTTTCTAAAAAAGCCCCCTCCTTTCTTCTTTGCATCACCAATAAGTAGTACAAACAGTACCTTCATTACAGTTTTTCAAAACTAATTGGAACTCCATAAATACATAGATATTATACCCTAAGATGCGCATGAATGTTAAAACGATTCCAACTATAGTTGTGAATTCTCTCTTAAGGATAGTGTGGGTGAACGCTTTTTAAGCACTGACATTCATCCATGTCTTTCTTAGAAGAGCCATGATTTCTGCAGAGTTTAAAATACCTTTTTGTTTTCTTAATTTGTTTGAAACGCAAAGAGGTATATACTTTATATACCCCACCCCGAGGGGGTGGGAGAAATGAAAAAACGAATGGAGGCGAAAAAAAATGATGTGGTACGGTGGTCCCTGGGGATGGAGTGGAGGATGGTTTGGATTAGGAGGAATTGGAATGATGATAATAGGCTTTTTGGGGTTTGTTCTCCTTGTTGTTGGGATAGTGTACATTTTAAGATGGATTTTTTATGTGCCTGGGTATGGTGAGCGTCGATATAGAAAGTACGTTGGCAGTGAAGAATCTTTAGAGATCTTGAAAAAGAGATATGCAAATGGAGAAATAAACAGAGAAGAGTACGAAAAGATGAAAAAAGATTTAGGTTTTTAGAAAGAAGATGAACGTTATGCATAAAAAAGGTTTTGTGAGTCTTTTGATAATAGGTGTAATTCTCGTTGCTTTGGGAGCAGGAGCTATGATTTTTGCCTTCGGTAACAGAACAGGTGCAGGATGTTTTGGATACGGTTCTAATGATTCAGGCGTTTCAACATTTAACGCCACTGAGGTCAAGAAATTGTCTTTGATCCCGTCAACCGGTGTTAAGATCGATAAAGCGAAAAATACGATTGAATTTTATGGTTCAAAAGTATTGATACCAATAATGGCGAGCCCAGAAAACGGATCCATGTATTCTTTTGGAATATATGGCCTTGTTAATCCCACAATAATAGTTCACAAAGATGCCCAAATAACCGTTCAGCTTGTCAACATGGATGATGACATGTATCATGGCGTTGTAATCACGTCTGGAGCCCCACCTTATTTTTACATGGGAACGATGATGTTCGATGGTCCAGCATTTGTTAACTCCTATATACCGCCATTACCCGAAGAGAAGAATAGTGAATATCCGGAATCATCAACAACATTTACTGTCTCCACGTTAGGAACTTTTTACTACATTTGTCAGGTAATGGGACATGCTTCGAAGGGGATGTATGGGAAGTTCGTTGTTGTAGTGGATTGAAAAAGAAGGCGATAAAAATGGGAAAATACGATCTGATAGTCATAGGCGGAGGCGCGGCAGGCTTTGCTGCTGCAATGAAGGCAGATGAAATTGGCGCAAGAACTTTGATGGTCAACTATGATACAGTTGGTCTGGGAGGTACTTGTGTTAATGTTGGGTGTGTGCCTTCAAAGTATCTTCTTCATATTTCAAAAATCATGCACGACTCCCAGATCAATTCTTTTTACGGGCTAAAAAGTGAAGCATCTCTTGATTTTGAAAAGATTATGAAAGGGAAAGATGCTCTAATAGATGAATTAAGAAGTGAAAAATACGAAAAGGTGCTTGGGGCTTTGAAAAATGTCGAACTTGTTCAGGGAAATGCAAAGTTCATCTCCAAAATGGAGATCGAAGTAGACGATAATATTTATTCCGCATCCAAATTCATAATAGCCACAGGCTCTTCAACGCTTGTGCTACCTATAAAAGGGATCGATGAAATTGATTACTTGACAAATACAAAGGCTTTAAATTTAAGAAAATTGCCCGAGTCTATGATAGTCATAGGTGGAGGAGCCTTGGGATTGGAATTTTCCCAGATTTTTTCAAGATTTGGAACCAAAGTGTATGTTTTAGAGGCTACAAAAAGGATTGTTCCTAATGCTGAACCAGAGCTTTCTGTGCTGCTAAAAAAATACCTAAAAGAAGACGGAATAGAGATAATGACAAACGCAAGAGTGATTAAGGTCTCAAAAGCTCATAATGATGTAGTCGTAAATGCAATTTTCGATGGCAAAGAAAAAATCATCAGGGCTGAGAAGTTACTTTTAGCAGTTGGAAGAAGGGCAAATACTTCTTCGCTATCGCTCGAAAAAACAGATGTGAAACTTGGTGTAAGGAAAGAGATCATGGTTAACAACGAAATGAAAGCTTCAGATGGAATATGGGCTGCTGGAGATGTGACGGGTGAGCCAATGCTTGAAACTGTAGCCGCAAGAGAAGGGATGGTTGCAGCGAACAATGCACTTTCTTCTGAAAAAATCAAAATGGATTATACCGTCGTTCCTCGTACGATCTTTACAGACCCGCAGTTGGCTTCAGTAGGGTTGACAGACAAAGAGGCTAACGCAAAAGGGATAGCTTGCGATTGCAATACAGTCCCCATGAGTTTAATACCAAAGGCGCGTGTTGTTAACGAAGCTAAAGGAGCAATTAAAATAGTTGTAGATAAAAAAACAGAAGAGATAAAAGGTGTGCACATTCTCGCGTCATCAGCGGCTGATCTCATTCATGAAGGAGTCATGATAGTAAAAAACAAAATGACGCTTAATGATGTTGTGGACACGTTGCATATCTTTCCTACCCTATCTGAAGGGATAAAACTCGCAGCTCAATCTTTTAAAAGAGATATAAGCAAGATGAGCTGTTGTGTGGAATGAAGTAAAGAAATCAAAAGGGTTATGAAAGGAGGAATGGTGAATATGTCAATGATGAGAGGCAGATGCGGTGGCATGGGAAATATGTCCGACGAGCAAAATTCTGGAATGAAAATGAATGAAGCTCTGGAAATACTCAAAATCAGATATGCAAAAGGTGAAATAACCCGTGAAGAGTATGAGAAAATGAAAGAAGAAATTCTCAAATGAATGGATCCGAGGTGAAAAAATGAAAATAAGAATAAAAGGAATGACTTGTGAAAATTGTAAAAGAACCGTTGAAAGGCTGTTTTCAGAAATTAAAGGAGTCAATGAAGTAAAAGTCGATCTCAAAAACGGATTTGCAGAGGTCAAAACTTCTTCCGAAGTACCAGAGCAAGTTTTTAGAAGTGCTCTCGAAGACACTGCATATGAGGTTGTTGGTATAGAGCAGTAAAATGAGTCAGATATTTAATTAAATCTGTTAAAATAGAAATGCGTGAGTCCCCTTTCAGCAAAAGGGGATGCGCTTTTGAGGAAAAGAGGCGAGCAATAATGGAACACAAAGTGCATTTATCAGTTAAGGCTCACGAAAGTCATAATTATAAACATGAAGAAGCTCTAAGGCTGTTGAAAACTGCACGCGGACACATAGATGCGATCATTAAAATGATCGAAAATGAGCGTTATTGTGTGGATATTTCTACGCAGCTTCTTGCTGTTGTTTCAATACTAAAAAAGGCTAACACGAGTGTAATAAACAAACACATAGAGACGTGCGTGAAAGACGCTGTTGAAACTGGAAAAGTTGATGAGAAGCTGGCTGAGCTTAAAAATCTCATGAAATATATAGAGAAAACCATGTAAAAATCCCACATCTGCCAGCTGTAGTGTGGGATTTTGTTCTTTGAATTTTATTTTGATAGCAATGAGAGCGATCCAAATTTCAGGAACAGTTCATCAAGACTTTTCAAAAACCCAAGTCTGTTTCTTCTGAGATCCTCACGCGTAGCCATAACATAAACGTTGTTGAAGTAATCATCTATGAAGGGTTTGAGAGCTCTTAGATGCTCAAAAGCATCACCATAATTTAAATGATCAAGCGCATCCTCTATTTTGGTTTTGCTTTCTATGTAAGCTGTGAACAAGGGTTTTTCTCTTTCTTCAAAAAGCTCAACGTGATATTCTTTTGAATCATGTTTGGAGGATATGTTGTGCACTCTTGTATAAGCTACAATGAAATCGTCAAATCCCTCGCTCTTGCGATATTTATCTATTGTTTGTGCAGCTAATCTTGCACGAAGTGGACTTTTCCAAAGTTCAAGAACTGTTTTGGTTGCGTCTTGAGAGATAGAATAACATTCTCTCAAGACCACTTCCAAGCGTCCTTTGAAAAATTCAGAAAATTCTTTTTTTGGAATTTCTTTTTCGAGGAGTGATTCTACAATTTGAGATTCTTTTTCAAGATCCAAGTCCCATTCAAAAGAATTCAGGATTCTCAAAATCCCAAAAACTTTCTTGCGAAGCCCGTATGGATCTCTTGACCCGGATGGAATCTCTCCAATCGCAAAGTTTGCTGCTACCGTATCTAACCTATCAGCAAGTCCGACAACAGCACCAATGGGATCAGATGGAACCTCTCCTTCAAGCCCATCTGGCATGTATTGTTCTTCCAAAGCTATGGCAACACGGATATCCTCGGTGCGAGATGCGTAAATCCTTCCCATAACGCCTTGAAGTTCAGGAAATTCGTATATCATATTTGTTGCAAGATCGGCTTTTGAGAGAACTGACGCGCGTTTGATCAGTTCCAAATCCGAACCCTCAATTTTTAAATTCTTTGAGATATCTTCAGCTATGATCTTTATCCTTTCTACCTTGTCTCGAATCGTACCAAGTCCCTTTTGAAAAGCGATTCCTTCGAGCTTATCGTTGAATTTTTCGAATGGTATCGAAGTATCCTCTTTGTAGTAAAAATCTGCATCCGCAAGGCGAGCATTGATAACACGTTCATAGCCTATTTTGACATTTTCGCTTCTCGAGGTAGGCCCGTCTTGAAAAGCGAGGAAGCTTTTTGATATTTTTCCGTTTTTGTGTGTTACAAATGTACGTTGATGATGACGAAGAACAGTTCTTAAGATCGGTTCTGGAAGGTTTAAGAACTGATCACGAAATTCTCCAATCACCGGTTGAGGATATTCTGTGATCAATGCAATTTCGTGAACAAGAATATTGTCCTTCACAACGTCAAGGCCGGTTTTTGAAATAGCAGATTTGATCATCGCTTCTCTGGCATTAACGTGAATAACAACCATTTTTTCTTTGAGCACGTTTTCATACTCGCTTGCGCTTTTAATTTCAAGTTTTTCTCCCAAATATCGATGACTTTTCGTAATGTTTGATGCACGCTTTCCCAAAAATTCAAATTCTACGATCCTATTATTCATTAAAGAAAGTATCGAATGTAAAGGACGAACGTATCTGTATTTTCCATCACCGTATCTCATAGGCTTTTTGAATTGCAAAGATTGGAAAATTTCAGGAACAATTTGAGCTATGACTTCTTCAGTTAGACGACCTACTCTCTCTTTTTTTAAAAATATGTAAGGTATCCCATTGATTTTCACAATCTTGGTTTCTTTAGGAGTAGCGTTGTTAGACTTTAAAAAGCCTTCGAATGCTTTTGTCGGCTTTCCATCTTTGTACGCGACTTTTTGAGATGGCCCCTTCTTTTCAACAATTGTGTCACTTTGTCTATCGGAAATTCCGTGAACGAAGAATCCAAATCTCCTTGATGTGGAAAAAACTTCCACGCTCTTATACCCTATTTTCGATTCTTCAAGTGATTTTTTAACTATAGGACCAAGTTGTTTCATTATCATATCCACATCAATCGGTGGCATTTCTTCAAGAAGAAGTTCAACAACATACTCACTCATGTGCAGCACTCCTGTCCAAATATGCCTTAGCACATTTTTTGCTCATACTTCTTATCCTTCCTATATAATTTTGTCTGCGTGATACTGAAATTGCTCCGCGTGCATCCAACAGATTGAAAACATGTGAAGATTTGATTATTTGATCGTATGCAGGTCGATACAACTTCTTCTCGATCAGTTTCTCAAACTCGTTGGAGTATTTTTCAAAGAGCTCAAATAATACATGAATATCAGCAACTTCGAAATTGTATTCAGAAAACTGCCTCTCATTTTCAAGGTAGAGATCGCCGTAAGTGATATCATCATTCCATTTGGTTTTGTAAACGTTCTCAACCCCTTGAAGATACATGGCAATTCGTTCAATACCATATGTGATCTCAAGAGGCGTGCGTTTTAATTCCAATCCGCCAAACTGTTGAAAGTATGTGAATTGAGTTATTTCCATTCCATCAAGCCATACTTCCCAACCTATCCCCCAAGCGCCAAGAGTTGGAGATTCCCAATTGTCTTCAACAAATCTAACATCATGGTCCTTCACACCAAGCCCTAACACTTTGAGAGAGTCTAAGTACACTTCTTGTGAGTTTTCAGGAGAGGGAAGAATGATAACTTGATATTGGAAATAACGCTGCATCCTATTGGGATTCTCACCGTATCTTCCGTCCGTTGGCCTTCTACATGGCTGAATAAAAGCATATTTGGCGTCACTTTGATTGAGAACTGCAAAGAAAGTGGAAGGATGAAATGTTCCAGCTCCCATTTCCATATCGTACGGTTGCTCTATTATTGCACCGCGAGAAGCCCAAAAATTGTTAAGTCTGAAAACGAGATCTTGAATATTCACGATTCCATCCCTTCCAATTCAAGAACAGACGCGCATCTTGCACATATTGTAGGATATTGGGGATTTTCACCAACGGTCTCGGAGTACTTCCAACATCTTTCGCATTTCCTTCCTGGAGCATGTTCAACTTCCACTTGGGTATCATCATTTGTCTCTTTTGAAAGTGTTGCTTTGGAAACTATGAATATATCTGCAAGTTCTTGAGGAGCCAAAGTTTCAAGAATTTCATGTGTTTCTTGATCAACTTTAAGAGTTACAGAAGCTTCAAGAGGATGTCCAATGTGACCATTTTGTCTTTCCTCTTCGAGAGCTTTCAGCACACTTTCTCTAACTTCTCTGATCTTTTTCCATTTCTTTATGATTGACTCATCCACATCTACAAGCTCTGGCCACATTTCCAGGTGAACACTCTCCAGCTTCTCAAAAGGTAAAGCCATATATATTTCTTCAGTAGTGAACGGAATGATAGGAGCCATGAGTTTTATGAGAGACATCCCTATTTTGTACAAAACAGTTTGGGCAGAGCGCCTTTCGTGTGAGTGCTTTCCAGAGGTATACAATCTATCTTTTAATATATCAAGATAAAATGCGCTCATGTCAACCGTGATAAAGTCAAAAAGTGCATGGTGAACCTTATGAAAGTCAAAATTGTCATAATGCTTTGTTATATTTTTAATTAAACTTCTGAGCATATTAAGGGCATACATATCGATTTCCAAAAGATCATCCGTAGAATCTTTTTGAGGATCAAAATCTGAGATGTTTCCAAATATGAAACGCAAAACATTTCTTATTTTGCGATACCCATCAACCTGTTTTTCAAGAATTCCCATAGAAACTTTGACATCGTTTTTATATTCAGTAGAAGAAACCCAAAGTCTAAAAACATCGGCTCCCATACGAGAAACAACATCATTTGGATCTATAACATTACCCATCGATTTTGACATCTTTCTATCTTTCTCATCTCTTATGAACCCATGTGTTACGACTACTTTATAGGGAGGAATCCCATCTCGAACCATTCCCAGAAGAAGTGATGACTGAAACCATCCTCTGTGCTGATCGCTGCCTTCAAGATACAAATCCGCAGGATACCAATTTTTTGGCTTTAAGACCGATTCGAACGACGAACCTGAATCTATCCACACGTCCATAACATCGTACAATTTTTCAAACTGACTTTCTCCACACTCTGGGCATTTATAACCTTCAGGCAAGAGTTGCTCTGCTTTTAGAGTGAACCACACATCACTACCTTTTTCTCCAACTACTTTGGCCACATGTCTTATTATATCTGCATCCATTACAGTTTTCCCGCAATTTGTACATTTGAACGCAGGGATCGGCATTCCCCAATCTCTCTGTCTTGAAATACACCAATCCGGTCTATCTGAAACCATGGAAGAAATTCTGTTTTTCCCCCAGGCTGGTATCCACTGAACGTTATCAATTGCTTCTAACGTTCTTCTTCTAAGATCATTTTTATCTATCGATATGAACCATTGCTCTGTGGAACGAAATATCAAAGGTCCATGACATCTCCAACAATGTGGGTAAGAGTGAGTGAACATTTCTTCTGCCACAAGAGCACCTGATTTTTTGAGATCTTCCACAATAAGATCATTTGCCTTGAAAAGACTCAAACCACCATATTTAGGAAGATTTTCAAGATAATTACCATAGTCATCAACGGGAGAGAATATTTCGAGATTGTACCTTTTTCCAGTTATGTAATCATCTGCTCCGTGACCTGGAGCTGTATGAACTGCCCCGGTTCCTGTATCTGTTAGAACATAATCTGCCATGACAACCGGGCGAGGTTGACCATATATCGGATCAAGCAAGGTATTCAATTCGAGCTCAGAACCTTTAATTGTGGACAAAACCTTCCAATTTTCTATTCCAGCTTTTTTCATAACCTTTTCGACCAAAGTGCTCGCGATCACCCAAACCTCTTTTTCAACTTTAATTCGTGAATATTCAACGTTTGGATTCAACGCAACGGCTCTATTTGCAGGAAGCGTCCACGGAGTAGTTGTCCATATGATTACATACTCATTCGGAGCATTTTCGAAGACAAACTTCACGTATATGGCTTTGGAAGTATCATCTTGATATTCAACCTCTGCTTCAGCAAGTGCTGTATGACAGTGGGGACACCACATAACTGGTTTGTTTTCACGATATACCATGCCTTTTTCAACAACATCCGCAAACACTTCATATATGCCACGCTCGTACTTGCGATTCATCGTGAGATAAGGATTATTCCAATCACCAAAGACACCAAGACGCTTGAATTGTTCGCGTTGAATATCTACGTACTTTTTCGCGTATCTTGCGCAAGTTTCTCTGATTTCGAGTCGGGACATTTCTTTTGCTTTGTTGCCCAATTCCACTGACACCTTATGTTCTATTGGTAGACCATGAGTATCCCATCCTGGGACGTACGGTGAATTGTATCCTCTCATTGTTTTATATTTAACAACTACATCCTTCAGAACTTTGTTCATTGCCGTTCCAACATGTATATTACCATTGGCATAAGGTGGTCCATCGTGGAGTACATACTTTGGAGCATTTTCTCGTTCTTTTCTTATTTTGTGATACAAATCATTCTCTTCCCATTTTTTAAGTATTTTAGGTTCATTCACCACAAGATTTGCCTTCATTGGTATGATCTTCGAGGGAAGATTTAAGGTATTTTTATAGTTCAAAAATCACACCTCCAAAAGCTCTTTTATCCTGTTCTTAAGACCTGTCAAATCTGAGGATTTGACGATATAATCATCAGCAGCCCAGCTTGACAGATCATGCTTGTAATGACTGTAGGCAGTCAGCAGTATGATTTTAGTGTTCTTGCCCATTTCCCTTATTTTTCCGGCTAATTCTAATCCTGTCATGTCTGGCATTTCTATATCCAAAGTGACAAGATCAGGGTTGTTGGATGAAAGATATTCGAGTGCTTCAGTGCCATTTTCCACTGTCTTGACTTCGTATCCCTCATCCTGCAATTCCTCTTCCAGCAAAATTCTCATCGATTTTTCGTCTTCAACTACTAAGATCTTCTTCATGAGTATCCCACTCCTTTCATTCGCTTTGCTCACTGCGGAGCGCAAGTGGGAAAGATATTCTCCACCGGAGAATCCCACTCCTTTCATTCGCTTTGCTCATTGCGGAACACATCTTCAGTTATGAGCTCCTTGGAATAGTAACGCTAAACGTTGTGCCATTACCATTACTTTTAGCCTCTATTTTCCCTTTGTGCTCATCTTCCACGATCTTTCGACATATCGCAAGGCCCAATCCTGTTCCGTATGTTTTGGTTGTGTAAAATGGGCGAAATATTTTTTCTAATTTGTCTGGAGGAATCAACGCTCCATTGTTCCAAACTTTCACAGATGCTACTTCATCATCTAAATGTGTGCTAATTTTTACCATGCCACTACCTTCTTTAACCGCTTCTAAGGCATTTTGGATAAGATTTATGATGACCTCTTTGAAATGATTTGGTTCCACTTCGACTGTATCTTCATTTTGATCTAAACTGATTTTTAATTCTACACCTTTAAGTGTGAATTTCTCTTCGTAAAGTTCAACACTTTCTCTAATAATTTTGTTCAAAGAAGTTTTAACAAAATTAGCGTTCAAATTTGCCCTGCTAAATTCAAGAGTTTGATTCACTATTTCTTCCAGACGTTTAGTCTCGGTCAATATTATACTCACGTATTTTGAAATTTTTTCGTCTTTAGAAACTTTCTTAATGCGTTGAGCAAATCCTCCTATTGCCGACAGTGGGTTGCGTATTTCATGTGCTACCCTTGCAGACATTTCTCCAAGTAAGGCAAGGCGCTCACGATTTCTAAATTCAACTTCGAGTATGTGTTTTCTCGTCACATCTTCGAACATCGCAATGTATCCGATAATGTTGAGTGTGTTATTCTCCAGAAGAGGAGAAAATTTCATGTCCAAAAACATTTCTTTACCATGGAAATCAAACCTATAATCACTTAAAGCAATGGTTTCCTTGACATTGTAAACTTTCTCCGCAACATTAAAGATGTCAAAAAATTCTGGACCAAGTATGTTCACCGTTGAGTTTACAACTCTTTCTTTCTCAAATCCAAATAGTTCTTCGCTTTTTCTGTTCCATTCTAATATACGATTCTCTCTGTTAACTACAATAATAGCAACGTCCAAATTTTCGAGTACATTTTGAGCGAAATCTTTAAAATACTCTATAGTCATTTTTTGTTTTTCAAGATTCAACGTTTTCTCTTTAAGCTCTGAATAGCTTTTAAGCGATTCTATAGTTAATCCTACACTCTCTGAAAATAATCTGAGCATATCTATCATGTCATCAGTTATGGGCTTAGCTGCGTATTTGTTGTCCAAAACAATAGCACCATAAACTTCTCTTCTTCCCACCAAAGGTATGCACACAAACTCGTTAACTTGCAAAAAATTCAAGAGCCCCATAAACTCATTTCCGCGCTCTGTCGCAAGCATGCGGGTTACATGTACAATCTTGGCACGATTTATAACTCTGTCAAATATGTAATCGCCCACATAAGAAAAACTCTTTCCGTTTGCCATCTTGGTCAAACCATTGGAAAGGTCTATGGACATTGCTTCTTCTCTAAGATACTGTGAGAAATCAGCGTACAAACTTTCACGCTCTTTGGCTGTACGCCATGAAGAATCGACTTCATTCTCTGAAGAGGGACCGAGCCACTCTTTTGCTTCAAGAGTTTTAGTTGACTCGTTTTTTTCAAGTAGCAGTGCCCTGTTAAAGCCAAAACCCATACCAGAAGTAAGACCTATCAAAACTATTTTGTAAATATTTCGAATATCTTGTGCGTTCCTCATGGCTTTCATTATTTTTTGAAGTGCACTGAGAAGTCTAACCTGTTCTCTTTGGTATGAAATATATTCTTCACTTTGGCGTTGGAGTTCTTTGAGACGTTTGTTTTCGCTATTTAATTTAAGATAGAGCTCTATTCTACTCATCGATAAATTCATTCGATTAACCGTTGCCATAAGTATGGAAAGATCAAATTCATCAAAATGACGATAAGTTCTGTAAAAATCCGTATTTTTTCGATTGAACAGCATCATAACTCCAATCAATTCACCATCTTTGGTTATAGGCACACCAATGGCGGATTTGATTTTGAAATCCAATATATCATTTGATACTCGTGGATCGATCTTCGAAGAAGTGGACAAAAGAGGAAGAGAGTTTTTTGCTATCCACCCTACCATCCCATGACCAATTTTGACACGGCGTCTCAAGATCTCTTTTTCGGATATGCCATAAGTATACGAAATAACAAGCTCTTCTTTACCTGAAAGCCATATTGCTCCCTTCTCGGCGTTTAAGACCCTCATGGCAAATTCTAATACCTGGTTGTATAAGGCATCAAAATCCATTGGTACAGAAATAAGAGCAGAATCTAATTCTTCGAGTGCCGAAAGTTTAAAAAGCGTGGCATTCTTGTTTTCGAGTTCAAGGCACAACTTAAGAAGGTTCGAAATCTGGGACAGTACAGCTTTGTCAGGAACTTTACCGTTGGTAATGAGCGTAACACCTACCAATTTCCCGTTCAATGTTAGTGGAATGGCAAGCTTTCCGTTAAAATCAAATGGTTTCAGGATATCGGCTTGAAGATCTTTGATCTTTATCTTTGGTATATTATTATCAATGTTAGGAGTCATGAGCCTTAGCTGCTTATGCTCTTCTTCATACACATAGAGATCAGCGTGTTCAGCACCTGTGGCATCCACGATCAAAGCAGCTAAAGAACGCAACATGGCATCCAGATTTCCCTCATTTAGAGTTTTAATTATCTGGCTCACCAAACATTTTGTTGAATACTTTTCTGAATTCTCCTTGTATTCTTTCGACATGTGTTCCACTCCAATAGACTCTCTTACAGATAGGACATATTTTGAATTTCGTAACTGACAGATAAATTCTCTCTGGTACCATGTTCTTAACTTGCTCGGTGGAAATATGCAGTAGTTCAGAATTACACTCCGCACAACGCGTAAATGGTTTGGAGTTTTTGGAAATAGAATATCTTTCGTCGAGTTCTGCAAGCTGCTCTCTCCAGTTATCACTGAAGACTAAAAAAGATTCTGCACGATAGCCTTGCCATCGCTTCCTTGACCTAGTCAAAAGAATTCTGTCTTCTTTGACACTTCCATCCCATTGTTCAGTGTCAAATCCAAGAAGCCGAAGCTTCTTCATAAGCTTGCCGAGAGTATCATCGCAGAAAAACTTTTTCATCATAAGGATTATAGCACTTAAACAGGATTCTTCCACTCGTTAAAGAATGAGAAGTTTTTCAAAGAAATTCTTCTTGAGGCTTTCTTTGAATACGATTCATCTGGCGTAAGAACTCTCGGATAATTCGGATATCCAAGTGGTGTAAGTGCCACAACCCTTAGTTTGTTTGGTATGGAAAGGATAGATTTTACCCGTTCTTCGTTGAAGACACCAATCCAGCAAGTACCAAGACCAAGCATCGAAGCGGCAAGCATCAAATTTTCCATCGAAGCTCCAAAATCTACCAAATAGTATGGAATTCCTTCACGCACACCGCTTTTTGAAGGGTCAGCAACTCCAACTATAATGCAAGGAGCATTTTTTAGCCAAGCATTACCAGATGTAACTGTTTCTACACTTGTTATTTGTTCTAAAATATGCGGATCGTTTACGACAACATATCTGACGGGTTGATCATTTTCCCATGAGGGTGCGATTCTTGCCGCGTCAAGAATTGTTAAGATTTTATCGATAGGTACTTCTACTGGTTTATATTTCCTGACACTGTTTCTCAGTTTAATATCATTCGGTATTTCTTCGTACATCTTTATCACTCCCTTTACTGTATATAATCCTACCGGCATTAAATATAGCTATTAATGCAACGCCAACATCTGCGAATACCGCTTCCCACATTGTAGCCATTCCTACTACACCTAATGCCAAAAAAGCACTTTTAACAGTAAGCGCAAATATTATATTTTCCCACACAATCTTTTGTGTCTTTCTGCCTACACGTATCGCTTCAGCAACTTTGGATGGTTTATCTGTCATTATAACAACGTCTGCGGTTTCAACAGCAGCGTCTGAACCAAGTCCTCCCATAGCGATTCCAACATCCGCTCTTGCTATTACTGGTGCATCATTTATTCCATCACCGACAAATGCAACTCGATTTTTACTCTCTTTCATTATTTTTTCTAATATCTCTAACTTTTCATCGGGTAGCAATTCGGCGTGATACGAATCTATTTTCAATTCTTTTGCAACGGATTCAGCGACTTGTTTGCTATCGCCAGTAAGTATAACAGTTTCTTCAATACCTAACTTTTTTAAGTCAACGATCGTTTCTTTTGCATCTTCTTTTATAACATCCGAAATAGTTATATACCCTGCGTAAACATTGTTCAAGGCAACATGCACGACAGTGCCTGCTACATTACAAGTGTTGTGAACAACCTTTTCCTTGTGTAAAAGACCATCATTACCCACAATAATAATATCACCATTTACTTTCGCTTTTATTCCATATCCAGCGATCTCTTCATAGCTTTCAACTTTGGAAGAATCTACTTTCTTGCCGTAAGCTTCTACTATTGACCTTGCTATTGGATGATTGGAGTGCGATTCAACGAGCGATGCAATTTCAAGCAAAGCTTCCCTTTTCAAACCATCTGCAGGTACAATATCTTTTACCGTGAACACGCCCTTTGTGAGTGTTCCGGTTTTGTCAAAAACTACTGTTTTCAATTTCGAGAGACTATCAAGAAAGTTAGAGCCCTTTATTAAGATGCCTTTTTTGGATGAGGCTCCCACGCCACCAAAATAACCAAGTGGAATGCTTATTACCAAAGCGCACGGGCAAGATATTACAAGGAGAATCAGAGCACGGTAAATCCACTCAGAAAAAGTTGCGCCTGGTATAATCATTGGCGGAAGTGTTGCAGTTGCCAGAGCACCAAATACGACTAACGGAGTATAATATTTGGCAAATTGCGTTATGAATTTTTCTGTCTTGGTTTTTCTGTTCAGCGCGTTCTCAGTGAGATCCATTATCTTTGAGATAGAAGATTCTTTAAAAAGAGCCGTAACCTTTATTTTTAACATTCCAGATTGATTTATCATACCAGCAAGTACTTTCTCACCTTTGACAACGTTTCTTGGCACAGACTCACCAGTCAATGGAGAAGTATCTAATTGAGAAATCCCCGATACTACTATGCCGTCAACGGGTATTTTTTCTCCGGGCCTTACGAGAACTATATCCCCAATTTTGACTTCTTCAGGAGCTACTTTTTTGATTGTTTTACCCATGAGAACGTTTGCGTAATTTGGCTTTGAGCGCAAAAGTGCTTTTATCGATTTTCGAGAGTTTCCAACTGCTAAATCCTGAAAAAATTCACCTATTTCAAAGAAAAGCATTACACCAACAGCTTCAGGCAGCTCATGTATGAAAATAGCTCCAGTAGTTGCGACGGTCAATAAGAAGTTTTCATCAAAAAAACGTCCATGCCCTATATTCTTAACAGCACTGAAAAGGACTTTTCTACCCGACAAGAAGTACGCAGTTAGAAAAACAGAATATTCGGCAATCGAAAATGGAGTATTATGAAGTAATCTTTTGAATGCTATTCCAACAACAAAAAGAGCTCCGGATAAAAGTATAAATGCTACTTCCGCTTTGTCAAATTTATCTTCGTTCTCGTTATGAGAGTCTCCTTCATCATTTAAAAGTTTTACAGCGACCTCCGGTTCTATTTTTTTTATCTCTTTAATTGCCTTTTCTGTATCGGAAGCATCGATTTTGAGGATACCAGTTGCAAAATTCACAGAAACATCGTTAACTCCTTCCAACTTTTTCAATCCTTCTTCAATTTTAAAAGCACAATTTGCACAATCCAAATTCTCCAGTTTATACTTTTTCACGGTTCCCACCTTCGTTTTCTTCTTCCACATGGCTGAGAGACTGATTTATCAGTGTTTTTACGTGATCATCATCCAACGAATAAAAAATCTGTTTTCCTTCTCTACGATACTTGACGATTCTCAAGTTTTTTAAGATTCTCAACTGATGTGATATAGCCGATTTCGTGATACCTAAAAGCTCTACAAGATCACATCCACATAATTCTTCTTGAGAAAATGCAAGCAACATTTTAAGCCTTGTTGGATCCGAAAGCGCTTTAAACGTTTCTGAAAGTCTTTGAATAACTCTTTCTGACTTCATTTTTTTCCTAACAGCTGCTATCTTGTCAAGATGTACAATGTCAACATTGCACATATTTTTGAACTCTTTCATGTTAGTTCACCTCTTCCGTTGATTAAACAATTGAGCAATCATTTGTATGATATTTTACCACACATATTTTTCACTGTCAAACGAAAAATCCAACAGAATATGATCGCTTTTTTCCAATTCAGGGGAAACGCACATTTTGGAGAGTACCAAAAGCAGAAGAGAGGTATAGAATTAACAAATCCCCCTTGTGGGGGATCTGAATTTGTTCATATCATACAGAAAATTTTACAAATTTTTCTTTTGGAGCACCGCAGACCGGACATTTATCGGGAAGATCACCATCTTCATGAGTCCAGCCGCAAACGGGACAAATGTAAACTTTTTCAGCTGCATAATCTTTTCCGCTTTCAACAAATTCCTTCGCTTTTATGTACATCTTTTGATGAATCTTTTCAGCCTCCAAGGCAAAATGTGTAGAGCGAATCGCATCTTTCTCGTTTTGAAATTTCGCGCTTTCATTGTAAACTGGATACATTTCCTCAATTTCGAAGGTTTCCCCATCGATACCTTGCTGAATGTTGTCCACGGTTTCGCCAACTAATCCCAAAGCTTTATAATGGTTTCTTGCATGCACAAATTCCGCATACGCGATTGCTCTGAACATGTTAGCAAGTTTTTTGAGTCCTTTTTTTTCCGCCTCTTCCGCAAAGATGGTATACTTCATGTGTGCTTGAGACTCTCCAGCAAATGCCGCTTTTAGAAATTCTTCTGTCATTTTCTTCATTCGAATCCCTCCTTGATTTTGATGTAAGTGGCCGTTGCGGTGGCCAAAATTTCCTCATTATCTATGATTTTTGCTTCGGTGAAAATTGCTCGTCCCTTTGACTCCAAAATGTTGCCAATGACTTTTAAAGATTTGCCTATGGGAGTGGGTTGTCTGTATTTCACGTTCATCTCCGCAGTTACAGCTTTGATGTTGAGGCTCTTTATAGCCCAAGCCATAGCTTCATCAAGAACAGTCGCAACTATTCCACCGTGAGCAATATCATTCCAGCCTTGAAATTGAGGCTTCAATGTGAATTCAGTTATAGCTTTTCCCTTTTCAAGAGAAAATTCTAATTGTAGGCCGAATTTGTTTTTCTTTCCACATCCAAAACACATTTTTGTATCCACTATGTTCATATATCCAACTCCCATCCTTCCATAAAATTATTTTTATTATGATAGCATTTCTTTATTACAACAAAATGAACATAAAATAGTTCTTGTTAGCATTTTTGTTTTGACTCATCGATTCATTTTCGTGTAGATTTTTTATGAGTCAATTCGGCAGATTGACATTTAAGAAGATGAGTGATAAAATATCGGTTGATCAAATATAAAAAACTACTTAACATTTCTGCATTCAATATATTCTCTCAGATTGTGCAACGAACATTACAAGATGATCCAAGTCTATAAAGAAAGAGATTTCACATCTTACTCGAAGTTTTCATCAAGATGTATGAGTGGGCCATCGAAGATAGAGGATGGTGTGATTTGTATAAAGATACACACCCCGGCCTTCGGCCACCCCTCTTGATAGAGGGGATTATTCCTTCCTATTAAGGAGCAGGATTGCACGGTGAGTGGAGTTGCCGGAGCGGGATTGCACTGTGTGCAATATCTTTCCCGCTTTTCTGACCGAAACGAAGTTGAGAGCATCATCACTTCCTCTTTGTGTCTGAGGTGGCAACCGAGTAGTAGGCGCTGGTGCTAGCCGAGTGGGATTGCACAGTGTGCAATGTTTTTCCCACTTCCATGTCTGAGGCGGCAGCCGAGAAGGTGGTGGCGAAGCCAACGAAAGGTAGTCCTTCCTTGAGGAGTGGGATTGCACGGTGTGCAATGTTTTTCCTACTTCCATGACCGAAGCGATAGCTGAGAAGGGGACCGCGTGGCGGTGGAAGGTGTTAGGTGTGCAGCGTGCTTTACACAAAGTCTTTGACCCTACCCTGCGGTCAGTCCGGGACGACCTACGGTCGGTTCAGGATGACGCTAAAGAATCAGGCTTGATAAGACTTCGAAAAAATTCCTTTATCACTTGAAAAGTAATGTTCATTTGATAAATACTCATAGGTTGTAAAGTTGACGTACAACGTAAAATATTCTTTCATGCACTTTCCTATTAAATGATGATAATTTATCGAAGAGTTAAATTTTGTGTTTTAGATTGCCTTATTAAAGGCAAAATCTTAATTTTAAGGGGGAATGAGCATGAAAACTGGCAAAGTCGTTTTAGTCGCATTGCTCCTTACAGCCGTGTTGGTAACTGTTTCATTTGCCAATCGTGAAGTTTCTAATTTTCAGATCACTCTACCACCGAGTGGGTTCTACGCTTTTTCCTACAGTGCAACATCTAACTTACTTTCTATACCATCAACTGGTATGGCTTTTTTACCTTCTTACGCAAAAAGTGCACTCAAGATTACTCCTCGACTTTGGAGAGACAAACTCGCCGAGACATTCTATCTTCTAATGAGCTCGGACGTGAACGTTGGAAAAAATAGTTTCCCAGCATTTGCTGATTTAAATGGAGATGGATTAGCCGACATGGTGGTAGGAAGTCAATCCAACGGTGTGGAAATTTTCTACAATGAAGGAACCAAGTTTAATCCAATTTGGGTCAAGGAAAATATCTCCAACTTCTTTGATAAAACTCCTTCTGGTACTAATTTGGCAGTTACTCTCGGAGATATTAATGGGGACGGATTAATAGATTTAGTTACTTTGGATGGATCCGGGAAAATATCATTTTACATTAACAAAGGAACGAAAAATCAGCCTTATTGGGTGCTTTCAAATTATACGATCAAGAAAATCGGCAAAAATGATGTTCCAAGACTGATCGATCTGAATGGTGATGGTCGTGAAGATTTGGTATTGGGTGGTGGAAATGACCAGATATATTTTTATGCAAACGAGGCAACATCGACCGAAGTCGGGTTCAAATTTATAGCTGAAAAGCGTGGTGAAGCTGGATACGATGGAATATTCAGCAAGTGGCCACGTTCTGACGGAACTACTGGTATAATGATCGGCAACGAACTTGCACCAGCATTTGGGAATCTGAGCGACAATGGACTCTCAGACATGATCGTAGGAAACGGGAAAGGCCGACTTTTCTACTTCAAGAATATAGGAACAAAAAACAAACCAGTATGGAAGCAAGTTGAAATTCCGACTCTTGATAACATAAGAGTTTCCGGTAGAGCTGTACCTTACATCGTTAATTTAAATGGAGATTCACGTCCAGATCTTGTGATAGGATCTTCTGATGGTAAGGTTTACTATGCGCTCAACATTGGTTCTAATTCCACGCCAGCTTTTAGGGTTTGGAAATCAGGTGCAAGTAGTAGCTGGATGGGGCAGTATATGTGGAGAAGCGGGTACTGGGAAGATCTGAGCAACTTTACGTATGTCAATCCATCCGATAAATACGTGAAAGATTACGCAAATTTGATTTTGTCAACAAAACAAGAATATTTGGATGAAGTTTCCTATATTATTGCAAATGCTTTTCCTGCAGATTTGAAAGCTATGGACAACAAGGGTTTAATTGAGATGTATAAGAGGATCCCAGCTGCAATATATAAGATTGCTCCAAAACTCAAATATGTCAAACTTGTCAACGAGGGCCCTTATACCACTCTCGAATATGGAACAAAAAGTGGAAAGTGGCTAATGCTTCCCCCAAATATTTACTACGAGTATGTGGTCATGCCGAATCGTTATACAATGAGACCTGGATATTATCCCGATAAATACAAAGATAAGCTTTTCAGTGATTATTTGCCATATGATACCACTTATAATAGAAACTTGTTGGACGTCGTGAAAAATGCGACAAGTGTGTATGCAGCTGTTAAGGCGATCTCAAAATGGATGGCTGTGGATATAGGAACATTTTGGCATACAGGACCCAAACCAAAAGGTTGGTATAATATATATCACAATCTTTTGAACAAGAAAGCTGGCATAGAATGTGGTGAATTCTCAATTATAGTTGAAGCAATGGCAAGGTCTGTGCTAATTCCCACGTTAATAATAGTTGATCTCGGCGAAGATCATCAATTCAACCAATATTACGATAATGGTTGGAATCATTGGGATGTTTCATCCATGAATAAAAAGAATTGGGAAACCTACATAGGAAACAAGAATTTACCAAAGACATGGTACGGATATTACAAAGGGCACTTTTCATGGCCTATGGAATGGGAGCAAGATACCCTATACGATTATGTACATCATACATCTGTTCTTTATAAATCTGAAAACAAAATAGCCTCTGTAAATGTTAAAGTTACGGATGTCAACGGACTACCAATCGACGGGGCACAAGTCGTCGTATGGAGTCATTGGCCACTTAAGGCTCATTACGACAACATGCCGTATCCCGCTGCTATTACTTATACTGATCAAAATGGTGTAGCAACGATCAACGATTTAGCCATTAGAACCTACACAATCAGTATTATAACGCCAATAGGTGTGAAATACATTACTACAAAACTTGATAAGCACGCCGTGTATAGATTCAACATTGAAATGAATGGTTCTCTTCCAGTTTACAAACCAAGTTATGCTCTTCCAATAACACCATTCAATTCAAATAAGCTTAGCATCAATGTTCTTAGTGCTATACAAAAAACAATAGACTGGATACCAACTGAAAGCAATATTTTTAGAGAATATGTTAACGGTAAGATCGCTGTCTATATTATGAACAAAGAAAACTACGAAAAGTTCTTGAAAGGTGAGAGATTTGAGGCTTACAGTGCATCGGATATTCATTCTGGGGTTGTAAAACTTCCTCCGGATGCTTATGTAGTACTATCTAATCTTGAATCAGCTCATACATACGTAAAAGTTAATGTGTCTCTTGGGCGTTGACAAAAAAGAGTGATTAGATGAATTGCAGGGAGGTGCATACCTCCCTTTTTAAGTGTGATTTCTACAATATAGTTGCTCATAGAATAAAAAATTGCTTCGAAGTGATGAGAAATTTTGAATTATCAAATCCGAGTTTGCAAATGTGAAAGCGATGTGAAAATTTTCAACCACTCTCCGAAAGAGAAGTCAAAAGCTACGACGGACAAAATTTTGGAGGTGGTGTAAGTGAAGAAGTTTTTAGTGTTACTTTTAGTACCTTTGCTAATTTCAGCAGCCTTTGCCGGAAATTTTGTGCTCTCTCAAACAGCTAAGTTGGATCTTCAAATCAATATTCTCAGTGCCATAAATTATTTAAAGATCACTCCAACCCAAGCTGCATCTATTGCTCAAAGTATGGAAAAATTCAAAGTGGCTGTAAACTCACTCGAGAATAACAGAATTAAGGATTTGACCATGCTGCGCGATGCCCTGGTAAAAAATGATGAAATGCAAATATCGGTGGCGAAAAAGATGATCGAGGAACTTGATAAAAAATATGCCAAAACAGCCCTCGATTTTGCCAATTCAATCAAATCGATCGTCACGTTGGAACAGGCAGAGCGGGCAAAGGCGTTTTTTGAGCACATGAGAGGCACAGAAATTGGGAGAATACTTAGTGAAAAATTACCATTCCTGAGAAGACAGATACCTTTCATGAATCAAATCGGTAATGAAGAAAAGCCAAAGCCTGTTCCCCATGTTTATGGAAAAAAGAGGGAAATGGGTGGAAAGTTCAGCGCAAGACAACCAATGCAAAAAGGCTTTAACAAACCTCAGCTTATGAGACCAATGCCACAAAAACTTACTGGTATTGAGAGATTCGACCTTGCAGTAAGAAAAGCTGAATTCATACACTCGTTGGTAAATTCCGACCTCTATAGTGTTGTGCTCAAAACGCTTGAACTGAAGGCGAAGTGATTGATTCAAAAACTCTTAGCTTTACTTGAGAAGTGCCTATAGACTTGAGAAATTCAATTGGATTTTGGTGCCCCTCCAACGCCAAAAATGCTGATGCGAAAAACTTAGCGGCGTCCGGTGGGGCAATTATTTTTTGGGGAGCACTTTCTTCAATATCAAACAGTTCGTTATCGATCGTTTTTACAATGGTTTTTCCAAGTCTCCAGGATATATCCACTATAGATGGGATCGTATTTTCAAGGCTTTCGGTAAAATCCATTTCAAAAACGTTTATGTTTAGGTACATCCTATACAAAAAGATGAAAAGTGAAACGGTGTCAATCGAACCGGAAAATGCGATAGCGGCCTGTGTGAGGCTTTTTTCAGCGGAATAAGGGTGTGGGCCGTGTATTTCTAAAATCTTTGTGAAGATGTTAAGCATGGATTCGTCAAAAATCTCATCATTGGGTATATTTCCTTGTGTTACGAGTTTTACACGTTGAGCAAGCTTTTTGTTGCTTTTAAGATCTAGAAGCCTTGAAAGTTCCAATATATTGATTTCTTTGTGCCAATCGTTTTCCAAATTCACAAGATACTTTCGAGACTCAAAGCTTGGATTCTTTTTTTTATCACAAATTTCCAAAGCTTTATCTATCAGTTTATTGAACGCGAAAACATCTACAGCAGCTAACAAAAATCCCTCTTCTTCAATACCCATTTCAATACCCATTTCAACAGTATCGAGCGCTTCTTCATAAAAGCCCAGCATTTTTTGAAATATAGCAAGTTCAGTGACAACTTCGGGAGAATTAATCCCGGATTCTAACAAATCCTTAAGTAGATTTAGAGCTTCGAAGACTTTTCCAAGCCTGTAAAGTGAATAAGAAAGATTGTATTTACTTTGCCAACCACCTTCATTCTTTGCTACAGAAGCTTTTAGTTCACGCTCGGCCAACGAGAATTTTTGAAGCATATTGGCTGCTACACCTATTCTCCAATGAACAGATGGAATATCTGAGTCAATCGATATGGCCTTTTGATAAACCATAAGAGCTGATTTCGCATCTCCAAGCTCCATGTAGGCATCTCCCATAATGATGTATGGAAGTGTGAAATAAGGTTCTCTTTCAATAACACGCTTGCATTCTTCTATAGCTCCATCCAAGTCTTTTCTAACGACGAGTGTTCGTGCCAACTCCAGTCTTGCAGGTGAAAACTCTTCATTCATCGCCAGTGCTTCTCTCAGAAGCACCTCAGAGATTTCGAGATTTCCACATTCTCTTTCTATTATGCCAAGGTGAAATGGATATCTGTAATCTTTCTTGTAACTGCCAGCCCGTTTAACATAACCTCTGGCTTCTTCAAGCCTCCTATGATTTATAGCATCTCTTGCGCGATCGTACAACATATACAAGAGATATGACATATAATAATCAACTCTTTTTCCGGTACGCACCTGAGCCTCTAATCCACGCAAAATCACGTCAGGAGATAATTTGTTCTCCTCTGTTACTTTTTTCAGATCTTCTGCAAGAATAGGAAGTTTTACAGGAAGATTAGCCGCTTTTGCTTTTTTAGCGTCAAGCGGAAGATAAACAATGATCGTTTTCACTTTTATCTTTTGCCATCCAATCCGTAAAGTTTCAATTTCTTTGTAAGCGTTTTGGTATTCACTCCGAGGACTTCACATAATTTTTTCCTGTTCATCCCATATATCTGAATGGCGCGCTTTATCAGATCACGCTCAGCCTCTGCCAGAATCATTTTTGTGTATTCCTTTAATTTTGGAACGTCTTTCGCTTCATCTAAGCGATGCTCTATTCTCTCCTCACCAATTGCAATTGACTTGCAAAAATCGAAAAATTCCCTCCAATTACCACTCCATTTTGTTTCTTTTATCCTGTTTGCCATGTCTTGAGATATTTCAACATTCGCGACAAACATCTTTTGTCCTATTGTCGAAATAAAGAACCTTAAAATATTGGGAAGAGAATCAGCTATTTCACGAATGGGAGGAATTTTCACACGACTCGTACCTGCAATTTGAAGTAACATTTCTGGTATATTTTCAGCTTTTTCAAAGTGGAACAACGTTCGCGCTGCACATTTTTCTTTCAAATCACTTAAGTAAGGAGAAAATATTCCCAGAGAAGAAGAACGTGCAACTTTAGAAATGGTTTGTTCTGAACAACTATCACAGTTCATAAGAACTAAGATTCCATCTTTTGAAAGAAGTGGAAGGTGATTCTTTGTTCCAAATATTCTCAGCAATGCTTCTTCCTCAGAAATGACGCCAAAGTCCACAACCTCATGTTCTCCAAGAACTGACCAAAGTATCCAATCTTCCAACAAGCCGTCTTCAGCGATTACTATTGAAGTTCTTGAAGTTGAATATCGCGCTAATTTTCTGTAGGCTCTTGCCATTTTGGAGTTCAGCATCACCGGCTCCATTAAAAGACGTTCCTCTTTCTCTATAGCATCAAGTTTTTTTCGTTCTTCCACAATCTTTTTTAGAAATTCGATAGATAAAATCAGATCTTTTACTGAGCAGTTAAGTGCGTGATCTATGTGCGTAGCACTTGTATTTACAATCAAGGTTCCAAATTTGGAAAAGTCCAAAGCTATTTTTGCGTCTTGGGGATTTTCCACCACTATAACATTCCAAAAACAGGAATAAAGCTTATCTTTCAAGTTTTTGTAAAGAACGGGCTTGAACTTGCTTAATTTTTTCCCCAAACCTTTTGGAACCAGTAAATGAATCATCGTCCCTCCTTTGTCGTTTAATCAGGAATTATAAACGTTCCCGTTTCTTCTTTAAAAGCTTCCGAAATTTTTTCCAGAGAAGTTATGATGCATTGACGCTTTGTAGCTTGAACAAACGCGATCGCGGATTCGATTTTTGGCCCCATGGAACCCTTTGGGAAATGTCCCTGTTCCATATAAGCTTTTGCTTGTGTAACAGTTACTTTGTCAAGTGCTTTTTGATCGGCTTTCCCAAAATTGATGTAAACTTTTTCTACTCCGGTTAATATCACAAACACATCAACATCTAAGACACGTGCCAAAAGTGATGAAGCACGATCTTTGTCTATAACTGCTTCAATACCCTCGATACTGCCATCTTCTTTGATCATCACGGGAATGCCACCTCCACCAACGGTTACTGTTATAACCCCCTCTTCCATGAGTTTTCTTACGAGTGGCTTTTCCACAACATCAAGTGGTTGGGGAGACGGCACAACTCTTCTATATCCTCTGCCTGCGTCTTCCTTTATTTTCCACCCCTTTTCACGAGCAAGCTTTTCTGCTTCTTCCTTTGTATAAAAAGGTCCAACTGGTTTTGTGGGATTTTGGAAAGCCGGATCTTTTGGATCAACCACAACTTGCGTGACGAGACTTACACATTTTCGGTTTATATTGCGCTTGATGAGTTGATTCTCAAAGGCTTGAACTATAAGATAACCAAGCATTCCCTGAGTGTATGCGTCATTTATATCAAGTGGTAAAGGTGGGATGACTTTTTTTGCATGATCCTGTTGAACCATGAGATTTCCAACTTGTGGGCCGTTTCCGTGAGTAATCACAATGTTCAAATCGTCTAACGCATCAACAAGATAAGATGCTGTAATTTGAAGATTCTTTCTCATAACTTCAGCCGTTGCAGGCTCTTTTGGCCCTTGAATTGCATTTCCACCTATGGCTATAACTGCACTTTTTTTCATTTTTTATCCTCCTATTCTACTGCAAGTGCCCCAAGCGCTATAGAGGCAAGCTTTGCTTTGGCTTCGTCAGCTCTTGAAACTATAACGATCGGCGCTTTTGCTCCGAGAACTATCCCACCTATGGTGTAATGGGCACAGTAATCCATGGATTTTCCAATAAAATTCCCGGAATGGATGTCTGGGACCAAAAGAATGTCGGCACGTCCCGCCACTTCACCAGTTACTTTCTTTATCTTTGCCGCTCTTGGATCAAGTGCATTATCAAATCCAAGTGGTCCATCCACGACACAACCAGTTATTTGTTTTCTTTTCCACATCGTTGCTAATTGAGCAGCTTCTACTGTTTCAGGCATGTCCGGATTGACAACTTCAACAGCCGCGATACAAGCAACTTTGGGATTGTCATTCCCCATTTTATGAAAAAATTCAACAGCGTTTTTTATCAGTTCCACTTTTTGCTCAAGAGTTGGCTTTATGATCATACCACCATCTGTAATCCCTATGAATCGATCATAGTCTTTGGCTTCAACAACTACCAAATGGCTTAACAACTTTCCGCTTCTCAAACCCCAATCAGGATTAAGAACTGCTTTAAGTAATATGCTGGTCTTAACAAGTCCTTTCATGAGGATATCAGCCTTGCCACTTGAAACGAGTTTTACACCGGCTTCGGATGCAGTAACAGCACTATTCGCGTGCACAATTTCAAATTTTCCGTAAATGTCAAGTTTTTTTAAATTGGCTGCAACTTTTCTTTTGTCACCTATAAGTAGTGCATCTGCGATCCCTGCATTTACAGCTTCATTAACAGCTTTGATGCCTTCTAAATCCTCCGCACCAACAAGCGCAATTTTCCTCTTTTTCTCTCTTATTTTATCGAATACATCATTGAAAGTCTTCATGCGCTTCCCACCTCTCTAAAATTACGGTAAAATATTCCACAAATTTACTTGTAATTTATCCAACATCGCTATTCGATAGTTAAAAGTGGTTGATCTATCTCTACCTGTTGACCATCTTTCACGAAAACTTCTTTGATCTTACAATCTCGAGGAGCAAGAATCTCATTTTCCATCTTCATTGCTTCGATAACCACAAGAGTTTGAGCATCCTTTGCAACATCTCCAGGTTTCACATTTACTTTAAGTACGATACCCGACATAGGTGCAACAACTTCCTCGGTTTCGGAAGAAAGTGTTTGAGGTGGAGGAGTTTGGACTTTCTTTGTTTCTTCCGCTTTTGTGACACTTGGAGCAGACGTTGATTTTACTTGTTGAGAAACTGCTACAGCATTAGCAGCTTGGTTTTGAACCGGTTGAGTAGGCGCCTGTTGCGACAATTGAACATTCTGTTGCGTGTTAGATGTGATCATCTCTTCAATTTCAACTTCATAGATTTTGCCGTTGACTTTTACCATGTATTTTTTGCCCATCTTGTTATTGCCCCTTTCTTGCTTTCTTTATCCTCCAAACAGTTTGGGCGTTGTGTAGACGCCACAAGTTCTTGGTACCTTTTTTTTCGTCATTTACACGATTAATGGAAACTATTTTGCCACCTGCAGGTGCATATGTCATAATGGCCGCGCTTATTGCTGCAACTATTTCTTCTTCCTCCTCGATGTTTTCACCTCTTTCAACTGTATACTGAATAGTCTTGTTATTCTTTTCTTGTATATCCTTTCCTTTGTCAGTAATTGTTAAGGAAGAAGCAGACTTCGAAATCTTTTTTTGTTCGGCATTTTTTTTAAAAAAATGCCCAACTATTGCGAAAAATGCGGCTATAAGTCCAAGACCCCCAAGTGCAAATGTGATCCCTACCAATGAAATGTTCCACGTTTCATTCATTGAATTTACTCACTCCAATCTCACAGTGGAATGTTCCCATGTTTCTTTGTTGGTTTACCTTCTGCTTTGGAAGAAAATGTGTCCAAAGCACGTGTAAGATATGATCGTGTTTCAGATGGAAGTATGACAGTATCGACATATCCGCGTGACGCAGCTACATACGGATTCGAAAACATATCAGCGTATTCTTTTATCTTTTCAAGTCGTGTTTTTTCGGGATTCTCCGATGCTTTTATCTCTTTCCTAAAAACGATATTCGCAGCTCCTTCTGAGCCCATAACAGCGATCTCCGCACTTGGCCAAGCAAGCACGAGATCAGCTCTCAGATGTTTACTTCCCATCGCTATATATGCTCCACCATAAGCCTTGCGTGTTATTATAGTTATCTTTGGAACAGACGCTTCACTGTATGCATATAGCAATTTGGCACCGTGGCGTATTATTCCGCCGTATTCTTGAGCAGTTCCAGGAAGAAAACCAGGTGTGTCAGTGAATGTTATTATAGGTAAATTGAACGCATCTAAAAATCGTATAAAACGCGCGGCTTTGTCCGACGAATCTATATCTAAAACGCCAGCCAGAACTTTTGGTTGATTTGCCACGATTCCAATTGGTCGCCCATTTATTTTAGCAAATCCTGTGATCATAGAACGAGCAAATTTCGAATGAACTTCGAGGAATGTTCCGGGATCGATCACACGATTGATCACATCCACCATATCGTATGGTTTTCGAGGATCATCTGGAACGATCGTGTTTAAGGATTCATCCGGTTTGACCTCAACCGGATCGGTAATCGGAGGTTCCTCCATATTGTTAGAAGGAATGTAGGACAAGAGATTTTTGACGATGTTAGCCGCATCTTCTTCATCTTTTGCCATAAAATGTGCCACGCCACTTTTGGAATTATGAACTCTCGCTCCACCCAAAGATTCTTGTGTAACATCTTCACCTGTCACAGCTTTTATAACTTCAGGACCTGTTATAAACATCTTAGAAGTTTTATCCACCATTACAACAAAATCGGTGATCGCAGGTGAATAAACAGCTCCACCAGCGCAAGGGCCAGCAATAACTGTTATCTGCGGTATCACACCAGACGCGAGCGTGTTTCTGTAAAAAATTTCGCCGTATCCGTACAATGAATCAACTCCTTCTTGAATTCGTGCACCCCCTGAATCATTTATCCCAACTACTGGTATTCCAAGTTTCATCGCCGTATCTTGAATTTTGGCTATTTTCTTAGCATGCATTTCGCCAAGCGAACCACCTTGAACAGTAAAATCCTGAGAGAATATTGCAACGTCTCTTCCGTTGATCTTTCCCAAACCAGTTACTACACCATCAGCTGGAAAATATTTTTTGTCAAGGCCAAAATAAGTAGATCTGTGTTTTACATGATCATCCAATTCTACAAACGTTCCCGGATCGAGAAGGGCATCAATACGTTCTCTTGCCGTGTACTTCCCCGCAGCGTGTTGTTTTTCTATTCTTTCCTTTCCACCACCAAGCTTTATCGTTTCTCGACGCTTGATAAGATCTTGATTTTTATCCACCTTACTTCCTCCTTTCAACGAGTTCTAAAAGAACGCCGTGTGTATCTTTAGGATGGACAAATGCTACCACAGTCCCCCCGGCGCCAGGCTGGGGCTCCGAAAGCACTCTGTAGCCATTCTCTTTCATCTTTTTAGCTGCTTCATTGACGTCATCAACCTCAAATGCAATGTGATGAAGACCTTCACCGTGTTTTTCAACAAATTTTGCTATTGTGCCATTTGCATCAAGATCTTCCAAGAGTTCTACTCTTGATTCTCCTACTTTTGCCATAACGATTTTCAAATTCCGATCGTTCAATATTTCCTCCTCTGTTTCTAAGCCAAGTGCATCGGAAAAGAGTCTTGCAGACTCTGCAGCTGATTTGACGGCGACTCCAACATGATCTATCTTGAGAATTCTCATACGATTTCAGCCATCTGAGATTCCCCCGAAAAGAAAATGAGATGGCCTTCCTCCTTTCAACCAAAATTAAAAAATCTGAATCTCCCATTTTTTTAACCACTTCTAACATTTATCCTTTAAATGAATTACTTATCCAAATAACATACAACGCAAATTATATCACTCTATTTAGAGAAAACCCATCGCTTTTCAAATCTTGATACCCAAAATTGTGCGCTTTTATCTTTGCACTCATAAATGGGATAGCGATCAGTTGTAGTGCTTCAAATAATTTTTTTGTGATATTATAGAAACAGTATTTTCGAAAAATTCATTATGAGCCTACTAAATGCTTTTCTGGGAGGAAGTTAAAATGTTTTGGTCCGGGATAAGAGGTGGTGGTTTTTTCCCGTTTTCAACAGAAGGTTGGATTGCTTTGTTATTGGGAATTGGCATAACTTTAATCGCTATCATTGCAGTCGTGTACGCATCAAAGAAATTTTCTCAGCTCCGGTATAAATATCATTACGGTGAAAATAATTATAGCAAAAAGACTTTAAGAGCTCTGAATCAAAAGTATAAAAATGGTGAAATAAATAGAGATGAATACGAGACCATGAAAAACAACATTGAACAAAAAATGCGAAAAGAACGTGGTGAAAATCACGAAAGGAAGAACGAATGAAGATAAAATCAAGGAAGTTGGTTTTCTTATTCTTGTTTTTCGTAGTGATCGTATCTTTGAGTTTTTCGCAACAGTTCAAATTTGTGGTTTTCGGTGATAACAGACCATTCAACAATCAAGATACTCAGCCTCCTATCTTTAAGCAAATAGTTCAAGATGTTGAGTGGATACATCCTGATTTTGTCGTGGATGTTGGAGACCTAATTTATGGATATGGTGCAGATGCCCGGCGCACGTACCAAGAGTACAAGGATTTTTTGAACGTTGTCAAGATCTTCGATATGCCTTTTTACACGGTTGTTGGAAATCACGAAGTCGCAGGAGCACAAGGACAAAAATACTACAGGCTTCTTTTGAACCGACCTCTTTATTACTCTTTCAACTACAAAGCAAGTCATTTTGTAGTACTTGACACGAATGTGAACTTTCCCAACGGCAAATTCACTCAAGCCCAATATGAGTGGTTTGCAAAGGATTTGAGAACCGCAACATCTGCTGAAAATATCTTTGTATTCATGCACAAACCGCTTTATGAATATTGGGATCACAGTAAGACTGCCTGGAGTGATAAAATTATGGCACGAAAGGTAAAGACACTTCTGGACGATTTCAACTCAAAATATCACAACATCAGGATCGTTTTTCAAGGTCATGAACACCTTTACTGGAAAGCCAAATTTGATGGGATAACTTATGTGATTACCGGCGGCGCAGGGGCACCTTTAGATGGAGAACCACAGAACGGCGGATTTTATCACTTTGTGCTTGTAACGGTTAATGGTACACACGTTAAGACAAATGTCTTTTTACCAGGGTACTTTGATGTGAAATATCTACCCTCGAATTCCGGAAACTCAACAGAGGTCACAGCTGTCATAGAAAATAGACTCCCATCAGTTTATAATGGGTTGACCATAAAAGGATTGAAATTCGTCATGCCAGAGGCAGCATCTTATAGAGTTAGCGGAAATGTAGCCTGCAAGATTTGGAAAATAACTTGGAACAGCGACAAAACAGCTAATGTATGGGTTGAAGCAAAGCTTGATTTCAACAGCTTCAGTGTGGAAAGCCTTTTTAAGGCTGCCTTATCATTTCTTTCCACTCATTCATTTAAGAAAGTTTTCAGAGTCGTGAAAGTTCTCGTGACCGTTAGTGCGCTAAACTAAAAATGATGTTAATTACTTGGAGGTGGACCAATGGGAAGTCCTTTAATAGTTCTTCAACGAGTGGCAAGAATATGGAGTTTGGTAAGTTTAGGATTTGTCTTGTTATTTTTTGTGGGATATGTCCTTACACCTTCTGGAGTACTTCCCTCTCTTAACGAATGGAGTGAATTTGCCCTTTTCCCGATAGGAGTTTTTGTGGGAATGTTTTTGGCATGGAAACACGAAGGTATAGGATCCTTGGTATCCATTTTAAGTCTTTTGATTTTTTGCTTTGTAGAGTGGAGCTTGAAGGGAAGATTTCCACGCGGACCATTTTTCGCTCTTTTAACCGTGCCCACATTCTTGTTTTTAACGTGTTACATTGTTAGACAGTTCAAAAAACGCGAAAAAGCATGAGAATGAATCATGAAACAAAGAATTTTGCGGCACTCGCAATTATGGCGACAAAAACAATATATCTTATCCACTTTGTGCTTTTCAGTATCGTGAACTTCGTTCCAAAAACGGCGCCTGTCATATTTCCGGCCGCAAGCACTAATCCGATAAACCAATCAACTTTCCCATTCACAACAAAAATTGCGAGGGATGCTACGGTATATATTGCTATGATGGTAACTTTGGCGGCATTTGTTCTGATCAAATTAAATCCCTCTACGAGAACAAGAGCAGCAATGAAGAAGAACCCAACTCCAGCTTGAATAAAACCACCATACACACCTACTCCAAAGAAGACAATATACGAAAGCCATTTGTTTTTACTCTTTGCTTCTGTTCCTTTTTCCCATATTTTGGGTTTAAAAATTATGAAGATCGCCATAATCAAAAGCAACACGCCAACGATCTTCTGAAGCATGCTTTGATCTATCTGAACAACTATGAGGCTCCCAACTATTGCTCCCATCGTCGCCGGGATTGCGAGTATTAGTGATCTTTTTAAAACATCCACTTTCCCTTTTTTGAACTGTCTCGTGGCGATGATATTTTGAAGAAAAATTGCAATTCTGTTTGTACCGTTTGCAACATCTATTCCAAGTCCAAGAAAAGTCAACATCGGAAGTGTCAGCATCGATCCGCCTCCGGCAACTACATTCAGGAATCCGGCAGCAATGCCAACGAGATAAGTAAGTACATAAAGATACCAGTTCATGAAATCTCTCCCTACTTTATCTGTTTTGGTTGAAAATGCTTCGAATGAACGCCAAAATTGATGTCAAAATATGGGCTATTTTACCATTGTTTATTCACTTGCAAGCACTGTTAAGAGTTTTATCAAATTCTCAAGATCCTTGATACTTATCATTTCGACTTCTGAGTGCATGTATTTAACTGCCAAAGTGATAGGGACCATTTTGACGCCATGCTCGACGTAAACACTTCCATCTGTTCCTCCACCCGTTGTTCCAATTTGAATTGGTATATTGACGAGTTTTGCGACTTTTAAAATGTGTTTCATCTCAGCAAAAGAGGCTATTGCCGAGTTGTCAACCATCCTCAAAACAGGGCCATTTCCTATTTTTATATGGTTGTTCTGTTTTGAACAGCATGCGAAAGCATCGATCGCGTAAACTGTGTCAGGATTGTACTTATTTGTGAGTGCTTTTGCCCCCTTTAATCCTATCTCTTCTTGAACCGTCCAGGCAAAGATAACGTGCTTTTTGGGTTTTATCCGTTTCAAAACCTCAACGAGCGCGTAACAGCCAAATCTGTCGTCAAGGGCTCTCATTGATATAAATTCACCATTTAACGTAGAAGTATGTTTTTTGAAAACAACGAAATCAAGAATCTCTATTCCCATTTTCTTAACTTCCTCAGAATTATCAGCACCAACATCTACAACTGGTTCGAAGATCATGCCATCTTTTGCAAGATGAGGTGGAACACTTCCAATGACTCCATCAATTTTTGTATTTCCACTATCAATTATTACTTCCACGTGCCTTCCTGGAAGTAATTCGTCCGAAATACCTCCCACTTTTCGAATGACAAGTTTGCCGTCTTTGCGAATATTCGAGATATAAAAGCCTATTTCATCCATATGTGCCATCATCATGATGGTCTCTTTGCCATCACCAACTTCAATCGTAAGATTTCCTATATCATCTACAGAGTACTTGAATCCATCTACCATCTCAATTATCTTTTTTCGGACTTTCTCTTCTCTTCCCGAAATCCCAGGAACAAGACACAAATTGACGAGATCCTTCATTTACATGCCCCCTAAAATAGTTTGCAATACGTATTAATAACACCATATTATAAATCATTTTAAAAGAAAACAAATTTCTCATTGAACTCCTAATGTACGTGAAAGTAACAGATTTAACATGACAGAAAACCAAGTTCATTGAAAACAGCATAAACGTTGAAAAATTGACAACATCTCGTGTAAAACCAATTTGGACAAACAAACTCAAGATTTCATACCCCTTGAAGTTTTCATCAAGACATACGAGCTCGTCATCTGGAAGTTCACAAAACATGAGGAGTGGGATTGCACAGTGTGCAATGTTTTTCCCACTTCCATGTCTGAGGCGGCAGCCGAGAAGGGGGACCGCGTAGCGGTGGAAGGTGTTAGGTATGCAGCGTGCTTTACACAAAGTCTTTGACCATAATGTCATTCCGGCCTACGAGCCGGAATCTGAGGATGAGATCCCGGAGCAAGTCCGGGATGACATGTCGGTTTAAGACTCTACCAGATGAATCAAGTTCAGGATGACCTGCGGTCAGTTCAAAACGACCTACAGTCGGTTGGGATGACGTTAAAGAATAAGTCTCGTAAGACTTCGAAAAATTCCCTTATCGCTTGAAAAGCGATGTTTATTCGATAAATACTCATAGATTGTAAAGTTGACACACAACATGAGTTATTGAGTTTTTAGAAGTATATCCTAAAAAGTATGAAACGTGTAAATTGGGTGTAGAATTAAAATAACTACATTTTAGAAAGGGTGAACAACATGCCAAGTTTCGAAAATCCATTTGCTGGTTTGAAAAGTGAGAAGAAGCTCACACACGAAGAGCTCATAAGGTCCATAAGGTTCATGATAGCAGCTGAATATGAAGCTGTGCAACTTTACATGCAACTTGCGGAATCTGTGGACAACAAACTTGCGCAGGAAGTCCTCAAAGATATCGCTGATGAAGAGCGTGTACATGCGGGAGAATTTCTCAGGCTTCTTAAAGAGCTTGCTCCAGATGAGGAAAAATTCTATTCCGAAGGCGCTAAGGAGGTGGAAGAAGAAATAGAGAAATTGGAAAATAAATAAAACTCAGATTATACACGAACATTACAAAAACGATCCAAAATCTGCAAAGAAGGAGATTTAACATCTCCTTCGAAGTTTTCATCAAGGCATATGAGCTCACCGTCTGAAAGTTCACAACGAGATTTGAGATTGGAGAGAGACACACAGGACCTGATAAGACTTCGAAAAAATTTTTTATCGCTTGAAAAGTGATGTTTACGCAAAGTTGGCGTACAACTTAAGTTAGATAAATGATAAAACTTATGACCAGGTTTGATCCACGATTTCCTAATTTACTAAATCTATAGTGGTATACTTACCTATTTTCATGGTATTTACCAATGTTTATTGATATACTTGAGTATACCCTACTTATGATTTTTCTTTGAGCCAAACTTTTAAAAATTTTATATTTTCCGTTTTTCTCTATGAGGTCGGATTTTCCGAAAGTTTCCAGGGCCATTTTTATGCTACCAGCGCTCATATTTAACGAGTACGGAAATCTTTCAAAAGAGAGTGTTTTCATAACTTTCTTTTGATTTGGATTTAAATCATCCCATATACTTTCAAAAGTCTCTTTTCGTTCAAAATCACTTTTTTAAAGCTTCGTTTACGTGTCGTTTTTCAACTTCACCTTCTTCTTCAGCTATAAACCACAAATAATAGCATAATGCTTGAATATAATACGCATGGCCGGATGCATTTTGATAATTTTTCGCACATCTCATCTTTAATCTCTAAGCCCGTGTCCTTGAATTTTCTTGAAATGAATTCGGCCACTTCATCTTTTACCACCATGCCAAATTTGAAAGAATTTCTCAAAAATCACCACCTCGCATTTTGCGATATGATTTATCATTATTCTCTTTTGTCACAAAGGAGCATGTAAAAAAGCACAGCGCATTTAAATGCCACTTAGAGAAAAGAAAATGCTGGTTGATATACAATTACATATAAACTCAAAAAAGATGGCCTTAAATTTGATTTTTTTAGAATAGAGATTTTTAAATGCCACCAAAATCCCCATTTTATCGGCATTTTCTCGAAGCATTTACTTTTCCTTCACAGGGGATATTTTTTGAAAAAATACAAAAGGATGCTTCCAAGAAAGTTATCGAAGTTGCGAATTTTTCCGTTTTTCCCCACCTTTAAAAAACTCTTTGTTTATCGGCATTTATGGTGATATAATCGAA
>JALSLY010000051.1 GCA_026988035.1 Thermotogae bacterium | reverse complement strand
ATGGGAGATTTGAAACCTTGAAGTTAGTTTGTTCAAATTATTTTACGCAAGCTGTTGTCAATTTTTCAACATTCATGCTGTTTTCAATGAACTTTGTTACATACCAACCTTTTTTCGTTACTCTCACGCACAACGTGAGTCATGTTTTTTCTCTTAATTTTGCCATTTTGCGAGATTTTTGAACAGAATTTGTGATATTAAAGTTTTTCAATTCTTCAGGGAAGCAATATAGATCCCTTTTAGGTCAGCTCGAAATTCCGCCTGACGGCGCACAAAATGAATTTAATGAATCGATAACTTTGACTTAAGTCACGCTTTCTTCAATGAAAACACAGTGTAGATCGCTTCAATATCATGAGATTCTTCCAAAACCCACGAGGTTTGAGCTAAAATTCGCTGTAATCCCTCTAATCCAAGATAGCGGATTTTCACGCCAATAAACTCTGTAAATCCCAGGTATCCTGGATTTACATGCGCCCGATCGAAAATTAAGGAGCCCGCGACCCGGGCGTCTGCCGGGGAGTTGGTAAAGAAATAGTTTAAATTTTCGATAATTTCTGAATCCGAACCGTACTCAAATAGACCTCCCTCCGATGAACATAGCTGAATCCATTTGGATCGTTCCGAACTCATCTTCAGTAATGCCTCCGGTTGGCTCCAGTCATAATGAATGATATTGAGGGTAATGTTCAGGCCATGAAAGCGTTCCCCCGGCTGCTTCAAAACATCGATGCATCGTTTTGCGAAATTGGGTCCGTAGGTATCGATATCTAAAATGTTGATCTCAATCTTCCGTCCCTTGAGTAATTCCGGGTCCGATTCCTGAATTAGAATCAGAGTGTTGATACTGTCGGTGGCAGCTCCCCCAGCGATACTGAAGAAACAAAGGTTCCGTTCAGGGAATAATTTGAGCTGGGGCTGCAAAATTCTCGACTGGCGCCGACAAAGATCCCTCAGCCTGATCCGAAGTCCCATAAAAGAGGTTTGCTTCACCGCCCACTTGTCCCGGAAACTTAATTTTACCCCCCGACTTAAGTCAGGCCCAAGTTTATACAGTAAGGTACGCATGCCGCTAAGATGGGAATTGTCAACATTCGACATTTTCACAAAGATGTTCCGGATAAAGCCAGGCATCTTCTTCAATGTTTCAATGCTCCGGGCTGACTTGAGACAGCCCAAATGATACGCTTGTTCATCAATGCTTGAATTGAAAAGGGGATGAGTAATATCCAGTATCGGAATTTTAATATCATTCTCGAAAGCTGCATAGAGTATTTGGTGATCTTGATTTGTATTCATGGTTTTCAACTCCATCTCACTTAATTTATGATTTTTGATACAGAAAAAATTTGGGATCAGACTGTGATCAGTAACGAGTGACGTGTGAACGGTGAGAAGTAAATAGTAAGTATTGAAAAGTGAGTAGTGAAGGGTGAACAGTGAGCAAGAACTGTGACTCTCTTTCCTTCAGCGTTCTTGTAGATTTTATGACCTGCCACTTTGCGAGCCAAAAAGAATCCTACTTCTATATGAAGATAAATGGCATCTTCTATGTTTTTCAAAGCCTCTTCAAAACTTGAGCCCTGGGTAGAGCAACCTTGAAGTTCCGGGCAGAACGCAAAGTAACCATTCTCATCCTGCTCGATCACCACGGTAAATCTATAACTGGCCATCTTCGTTTACCTCATCTTTATTTTATCATGAAGCTGAATTTGAAAAAGGGACTTAAGAGTAAGAAGATTCATAGCACCTATTGGCTTTTATCGCCACGGGATCTCCCCTTTTGTATGTCGATATTTTTCGACTGAATTATATCATGGAAATGGTGAGAAGTAAGAAGTGAGTGGTAAGTATTGAGAAATGAATGGTGAGGGGTGAATAGTGATGGATAAGCGGTGGTTGGTGTTGACAGGGCAATTCATGAATTGTCCCTACGCTACCAATTGAGCTGTCTTTTCATCTGTATGTATGATTGGGATATGTTCATTTCTAAAATAAAATTGGTATACAAATGTTTTTATACCTTTTGACAGGCATTGAAAGCTTTGAGCTTCTCTGTTTTTTCTTTTTGCTTAGTATGTGTTATACTTATATGTAGTATTTCATATACTAAATAATAAGTGTGACAAACATAAATCATTTTGATATTGAAAAAGCTTTGAAAGCATTGAATTCGCAATTGAGAAAACTCAACAAAAAAGTAGAAATAATCGTTTGCGGTGGAACAGCTCTTTTCCGCAGTAGGTCTTGTGAATAGGACCACTAAGGATGTAGATGTTCTTGCAATTGTCAAAAGAAACAAGGGAAATTTCAGAATAATCAGAGCTGATTTTCCTTCATGGTTTAAGGAAGCAATTAGGAAAATAGCCCGTGACTTCGATCTACCTCAAAATTGGATGAATTCAGGTCCGACATCAATGGTTGATCTTGGCTTACCAGCTGGATTGGCAAACAGGCTTATAAAAAAGAACTATGGAGATAATCTAACAGTTTATTACGTTTCGAGATTTGATCAGATACATTTTAAGCTTTATGCCTCTGTTGATAGAGGGGGATATCATGTGGATGATCTGTTGAGTTTGAACCCAACGATTGATGAGATCGAAGCGGCTGCTCGTTGGAGTATGACACATGATGTATCAGAGGGATACAAAATGATGCTTAAAGATCTTCTGAAGAAGTTGAATTATGATGATGTTGCCAAAAGAATTTAAATATCATTTAATTGAAACAGCAAAATCAATGTTATGGGATCAGTGGGAAAATTTAGGAGCCTGGGTTAACTCGAAAGAGAAGTTTAAATTTTATTCTGATCCTGAAGCCACCTTGGTTTTTTCTGAATATTTTTCGAGGTATGAAAAACGGTTTCGAAAGATTTCTGAAGAATGGCAGTCGATAAACAAAAAGCATCTAAACACAATTAGATTGAACAGAATTGTGAAAGAGCTTTATAAGAAATATGAAATAGCTCTCCCATTGGAATTTAAAGCGGTCACTACGAATAGTTCGAAATTTGTAAGAGAATTGGATGTTCTTCAATCTGAAAATCTGCTTTTAAGATCAAGATTTCTCTTTGGCTGCTCAACTAAATCGGAAGTCATTTTTTCTCTACTTACGAAAGGAAGTTCTAACTCAAATCAAATAGCAAGAGAGAGATTTTTAAATCAGAAAGCTGTTTTGATAGAATTGGATAAGCTTATGAAAGCAGGGTTTCTTATTGAGCGAAGAACCTCCCGGGGTCGAATGTTCAACATTTCTAGCAAATTCATTAAAATGTTTCCTAAACCAACGCTTTTCAGTTCGATATCATGGACACTTTTTGTTGCTGTTTTCATACTTGAAAAATGTTTGAAGGATGAATACATGAACGATGATTATCTCATTTTTTCAACTTTCAATGATTTCAGAAAATCCTTCGTTTACGCTCTTCACACGGCTATGGAATGTGAAATTCAACTTGAAGTAAGAACCGCGCAAGAGTTTTATTCACATGTAATTGATTATTGGAACTGCCTTTTAAAGAAAACATTGAAAAACTTTGAAATCGAAACTTAAATGCAAGCAGTAACTTTTGATAAATTGAACTGCGATGATGAAAAGAAAGATTCTTGTGAAAATTGCGACTCAAATTCATGATGACATTAAGAACTAAACAATTAACCCACAATGCAAGGAAGGACTTAAATCTCTTGTACATCGATATTTTTATCTTTCCGTGCACTTTGGTAGAAACTCATCAATATCTCTGCGACTTCCGGTCTGGTGAATTCTGGGGGAGGGAGCTGCCCGTTTGAAAGCATTTCTCTCACCTTTGTGCCACTTAAGAAAACATGATCTTTCGCATCATGTGGACACGTTTTGGACGTCGCCATGTTACCGCATATTTTACAGTAAAATGCGTGTTCGAATTTCAGGGCTACTATTCCTATCTCTTCCGGTTTGAAGTTATCAAATATCTCTTGGGCTTCATATGTTCCGTAATAATTTCCAACGCCCGCGTGATCTCTTCCCACTATGAAGTGTGTACATCCGTAATTCTTTCGACATATCGCGTGAAATACGGCTTCTCTTGGGCCGGCGTAGCGCATGTTGACCGGAAATACTCCGAGTGCGACTCTGTTTTTTGGATAATACTTTTTGAGTATGACTTCGTACGATTTCATCCTCACATCCGCCGGAATGTCTCCTTTTTTTGTCTTTCCTATGAGAGGATTTACGAAAAGACCATCGACAATTTCAAGTGCCGTTTTTTGTAAGTATTCGTGCGCTCTGTGAATGGGATTTCTCGTTTGAAATGCGACGATGGTTTTCCATCCTTTTTCTTCGAAGAGCTTTCTCGTATCAACTGGATCGAGTCTGTATTCTTTGAAATCTTCATGCTCTATTCTGTTGAGAAGCTTTATCTTTCCACCGAGAGCAATATCTTTTTGTTCGTACAAGAATTTCACTCCCGGATGGGCATCTTCGTCCGTTTTGTAAATCTTTTTTGCCTCTTCGTGTTTTCTTCTTTCGTATTTGTCTTCCAAATTCAAAACGGCGTACTCTTTGCCGTTTTCATCTGTTATCAAAATGTCTTCGCCTATTTTGAGATCATCCGCTTCTTCTTTTGAAATGGAAAGAACGATCGGTATTGTCCAAACTATGCCGTTTGAAAGTCGCATGTCATCAAGGACACTGTCATAATCTGCTTTGTTCATGAATCCTTCGAGCGGACTGAAAAGTCCTGTGGCTATGTTTTCAACCTCGGAGAGTGTCCAATAAGAAACTTTGATTTTTTTCATTTCTTTACTCTTAGAAAGTATGCTTTTTCTTTCTTCGTCAGTTGCGATTCTGTTTACGAGTTTTCCTCCATGTGGGGCTATCATTAGCGTGTCCTACCTTAAAATCTATCATTTCTTCAATTTTTAATTTTTAAAGCGTAACGTCTGTTGTATTTTCCGGATCCTTTGAATGAACCTAATTTCAGGTTCATCAAGGCATTGTCTATATCTTCTACTTTTGAAGAACAAAGATATGTGATATGTTCATCGCTGAAAAGTTCCGGCAAAGCCTGGGCTGTTGGACCTAAGAGAGCCACTACTTTTGCATTGTTCGCCCTGTCTAAGATGAGATCGACAGTACCATTCAGCAACACTGCACCCGTCGCGAGGATGGCATCCATCTTTGGAAGTAACTGATATTCAAGTCCATCACTTATGGTGATTTTATCAAACAGGACTTTATTTCTCTCAAAAACGAACACTTTTTTCCCAATCTCTTGCAGTTTTTTAACTATCGGAAACATAGAACCGATCACTGCTACTTTTTCAACGTTCGTTTCCCTTCCCAAGAGCCGAATTACATCACTGTCCACTTCATCACTCAGATCAATGTAATACTGAGAAATGGCATTTATCGTTGCCAAGCTCAGAGTTCTTTCTATTATATTGAAAGATTCAGCTCCTTGTAGAAAACTCTCTAAGCTTATGTTTGACACGCTGTTCTCAAATGAATGAATTTCTTCCACGAGTGTAACAGCAACTCCTATTGATTTTTTCTTTTTCCCTTCTATTACCACGTAAGTATAAGGAATGGCAAACGAATAATCTATTATCTTAAGATCTTCTTTCAGGAGCTGAAGTGTCCTTTTTCCGATTTTTTCTAAAATCATCTTTTTCTCCCAAAAATAAAGTGTTTAAAAAATCTTTCTTTGGAACAACAAAACTCCTCTCGTTTGAAGTACTTACGAGAAGCGTTTTCAGGTTGTAAAGCTCCATCATACTTTCTTCTGTTATCGTTTTATTTGGAATCCCTTCTCTTATTATTTTGCCCCCTTTTAGAAGAAAAAGTTCATCACAAAAAAGCAACGCAAGGTTTGGATCATGCAAAGAAAGTAATACACATTTATTGAATTTCTTAGATATTTTTTCAATAACGGTGAGCACCAAGAGTTGATTCTTAAAGTCTAACGACATAGTTGGCTCGTCAAAAAGCATTATCTTTCCTTCTTGTGCAAGGCCACGTGCGATTAGAACCATTCTTTTTTGTCCACCACTTAAATGAGTGAAAGGCTTATCTTTTAAATTTTCTATGTTCAAAAGTCTCAAATAATGAAGGACTATTTTTTCATCATCTGTTTTCGGGCCTTCCAAGAGGTTGATGTACGGGTTTCTTCCCATCAACACAACGTCCGAAACCTTGTATGGAAAGTTAATAGAAAATTCTTGGGGAACGTATGAAATCATTTTACTTCTTTCCCTGGGAGATAAATTCAAGATGTCGACTTTCTCCGTCCTTATGGTTCCGCAGCGAGGAGGTAATATACCGGTGATGATCTTTAAAAGGGTAGACTTTCCAGAACCGTTGGGACCTAAAAGGCAATTCATACTGGCATTCAAAGAAAGGGTCACACTCTTTAGCACTTCATCTTTACCATAAGAGAAGTGAATATTTTCAATCCTTAACATAATACATTTTTCTCCTCTTGACCAAGATTATGAACAAGATGGGAGCACCAACAAAATCGGTAACTATGCTCAGCGGGATCTCGGAAGCTGTAAGAGATCGCGCAACTGTATCGCATACAAGCAAAAGAAAAGCACCTACAATTGCCGTCATTGGAACCAACTTTTTGTTGTCAACTCCTGTCATCAAACGGGCTATATGCGGACTTACTAATCCTATCCACGCTATCATACCACCAACCGATGTGGCGGCAGAAGAGCATAACGTTGCTAAAATAATGGCCGCTATTCTCCATCTTTTTGCATTGATGCCTAAAGCTGTCGCTTCTTCATCTCCCAATGAAAGAATGTTAAACACCCAGCGCATGGAAATGAGACCCACTATACCTATCACCATGGGAAGGAATGATACTTCTACATCTATCCAACGAATGCCAGAGAAGCTCCCCAATAGCCAAAAAACTATTGTTGGCAATTTGTTGTATGGATCCGCAAGATACTTGGCAAGTCCTATAAATCCTCCAAATATTGCCGATACTACCATTCCTGCTAATATCAGACTCAACAATCCTTTGCCTATGAGACTTCCCAATTTGTAAGCCAAAACAACTGCAATTATCCCAAATATGAATGAGGAGCTCTGAATAAGATATGGATTGAATTGAAAGATTAGGATCGCAAATACCGCTCCAAATGCTGAACCACTTGTAACTCCCAATATTCCAGGACCAGCCAAATAATTTCTGAAGAGGTTTTGAAAGGCAATACCCGCCAAGCCCAAAGAAGCTCCTGCGAGTGATACTATGATCGCTCGCGGAAGTCTAACGTCTATAAAAATTATTTTGTTGATCCCATTCATTCCAAAAGGAGAGAACCATAATCTTCCAATAAATAGCGACACTATGAAGACAACTATATAAGAGGCGACATAAATGAAATCCCTTGCTTTTATCTTCTTCATTTAGACTTTAAATATCCCCTGTTATTTTCACTCTGCTCATGTCAAGATTAAACAAAGACTTATAAAAGTTTTTCGCTATCACTTCAATATTAACACTTTCAAATTCCTTTGGATGTAATATCTTAGCAGCCCAGTAAAGACCTAAGGGCCATTTTGGGCATGGATCTATCCAGTTTTCTCCATCACTTGGCACAGCATAGACTTTATCATCTTCAACGGCCTTTACTTTTTTCCATATTGGATTGTTTAAGATGCTTTCTCTTATCTTTTGAGCTGATTTTCCATATTGAATTATCATTACCACAGATGGATTCCACTTCAAAATTTGCTCAATATCTATGTCTTTTTTACCTTTCAATTCTTTCGAAACAACCGTACCACCAGCTAATTCTACCAATTTGCTTTGGAACATATCTCCTCCAAAAGTTCTAAAAGAATGATGGTGGCCACTGTAGTACAGCACCAAAACACTTGGTTTTAGCTCACTTTTTACTTTACTTTCGACCTCTTTCTCAATTTTGGTGTAATAGCTCACTATTTCGGACGCCCTTTTTTCCTTTTGAAATATCTTCCCTAAATTTAAGATGGTGTTATCAATATCCTCAACACTTTCTAATTTCGTGCACATCACAGCTACACCTATGCTTTCGAGCTGTTTCACATCCCTCTCATCTGCTTGCCAGTAAGCACACAATACCACCTGAGGTCTATCTTTTATCACCTGTTCAACGTTGGCATTTTTCCCTCTTGAAATCTTATCAGGAAGAGCAGGATCCAGTAGCTTATAGAACTTTTCCCCAAAAAGTGTTCCGGAATAATATTCTCTTCCTTCTCCAAGAAGATATACAAAAGGTGGAATCATCGAATAAAGACTGACGATTCTCTTCACAGGTTCTTGAACTTTTACGATTCTCCCCATCGCATCTTTTATCAGCCTGTAATTAGATGCGTAAGCTGTCGAAAGAAGTGAAACCGATAAAATCGTAAAGGTCAAAATGAAAGAAAGTTTCCTCATTCTACCTGCCTCCCTTTGGAAAACTTAGGGCCAGAAAAATAGAAGCTGACTCTTATGAAGCAAAAGCGCTTTTAGAAACATAAGCTTTTCCTTTTCGTACGCTTGGATTTCAACCAAAATTATATCACTAATGTTGTGACTTTTTAGCTTACTTTGCATACACGACTGAAAAGATTGAAAAGCACATATTTCGATGTTTTATGCACACCGGCTTGAAATCCCAAGAAAAAAGGTGTAGAATAAATTAGACTAAAAAAGTATACTTTTAGAGGAGCTTTTAATGGCGTTATTTAAGGCATTTAATCATCACGATGCGATCACACTCAGAAAGATTTTATTTGGGAATGAAAGTACATCTGGTATGTTTAATAAGGCGATGCAGACATGAGACAATCTCTACTACAACGACGAGGTTTGGTATACTTTCTTGGTGTAATTGGTCCGGGTTTAGTTGTCATGTTAGCTGATACTGACGCAGGCAGTGTGATCACAGCTGCTCAAAGTGGAGCTATATGGGGATACAAGTTACTTCTTCTGCAAATCATACTGATTCCCATATTATACGTAATACAAGAGTTAACTGTGCGACTCGGTTTGGTTACCGGCAAAGGGCATGGTGAGCTGATTCGCGAACATTTTGGAAGAGGTTGGGCATGGTTATCGGTTACCACCTTAGTAGTTGCAAGTATGGGTGCATTGATTACCGAGTTCGCGGGTATAGGCGGAGTTGGATTGTTATTTGGAGTGCCCCTTTGGCTGAGTGTGGGAATGGCCGTAATTTTTTTGTCCATAGTGGCTTGGACAGGCTCATATCGTTCAGTGGAACGAGTTGCCATCTTGGTAGGAGGCTTTGAACTTGCTTTTGTTGTTGTAGCGATATGGGCGCGTCCACAACCTTCTGAGATTTTAGCTGGTCTCGTGCAAATTCCATGGAAAAATCCTGATTATCTGTATCTTGCCGCGGCAAATGTCGGAGCTGTTATTATGCCATGGATGATCTTCTATCAACAGTCTGCTATAGTGGACAAAAGACTAACAATCCACAATTTACACGCCGCTCGTTGGGACACAGCTTGGGGAGCACTAATAACTCAGGTGATAATGGGAGCGGTACTGATTGCCACTGCTGCTACCTTAGGTCAAACTCACCCTGGCTTGCCTTTAGACACGGTGCAACAAATCACTCATGCACTTACACCATTCTTAGGAAAAACTGTTGGAGCCGTGTTTTTTGGCTTGGGTATGGTGGGAGCTGGAATGGTAGCAGCTATTGTGGTTTCGTTGGCAACAGCTTGGGGTTTGGGAGAAGTCAGCGGATATCGTCATTCACTTGAGCATCATCCTTTGGAAGCGCCTTGGTTTTATGCTATTTACACCATCGGTATTGTTTTAGGAGGACTTTTGGTAATATCAGGAGTCAATTTGGTTGCTCTAAGCATCGCCGTTCAATTATGAATGCTTTGCTTTTACCTATTGTTTTGGGGTTTCTTTATCTTCTCGCTCTGAAAGCGCTACCAAATCCTTATCGATTGCATGGAGTGTACGCTGTGGTAGTGGGTGCGATCGTTTTGATAACCAGTGGATTTGGAGTATTCGCTGTGCTAAATGTGCTGTTGTGATAAAAAATGCCGATCAGTGAATCCTAAGTGATTTCAATATATTGGCGCGTTCTTCGTTTAAGGGTGCTCTCAAAGTAATCTTTTTTTGTTTTTTAGGATGAAAAAAGGAGATTTCATGGCAATGCAAAAAGTAACCTTTGAGTTTGTAACGCTTTCGAAATTCTTCATTTTTTGATATATCGCCATAAATGTCGTCTCCCACAATTGGCATACCATGCGAAGCTAAATGACGCCTTATTTGATGTTTGCGTCCAGTAAATATTTCCACTTCAAGTAAGGTATATCCACTAAAAAACTCTTTTGGATCTATTATCGTAACAGCAGGCTTTTCGTCAATGGGATTACGAAGCTCCTTTGAATTTTTTACAAGGCCATATACCAAAGCGAGATAATGTTTTTCGACGTTGTGACTGTAGAAGAGATCAGAGATGATTTTAGCGAATTCATAATTTTTTGCAACGATCAGAACTCCGGTTGTGTATTTATCCAGTCTATGTACGAGATGGAACTCAGTATCGTAACTTAGCAGCGCGTTGTAAATCGTTCTGTTTGATGTCTTTGTCCCTGGTTGTGTAGAAACCCCAGCTGGTTTGTTCAAAGCTACCATGTCATCGTCTTCGTAGATCACTTTTAATTTCATTGATGAAGGGACATGCTCGGAAATCGTTCTTCCAAATCTCTCCATTATTTGTTTTCGCTCACCCGACACTTTAATGAGCACGGTTTGTCCTTTTTTCAAACGATAAGATTTGTCTTTCACTCTCTCATCATCAACTGTGACTTTTCCCGATCGTATAAACTTTTGGATCACGGACAAACGTATCTCTGGATAAATTCTTCTTAAAAATTTGTCAAGTCTTTCATTATCGCGGTCTACTGAAAGTTTCTTGAAATAGAATGCCACTATTTACTTTCCCTAATTTCTTTCTCGCGTGGTTTCGAGTATATCCTTGTTATGCCAATTGCCAGAATTGCACACGATATTCCTATGATTCCACCCCCGATTACGTCAATTCCCCAGTGTACGCCCAAGTAAAGCCTACTGTAAAGTATAGAAGCTATAAGAAACGACAAGATGACTGTTAAAATCCATGAAAGCGTTTTTGGTAGCTTAGATTTGAGGATCATGTAAGCCACCAACCCATAGAGCGCAAATGCTCCAACAGAATGTCCACTGGGGAACGCATAAGAACTTACCGGGGTCAATTGCGAAAACGATGGACGAGGTATCCTGTAAAGCGTTTTCATAATCTCAACCGACAATCCTGCAAAGAGTAATGAAAGGAAAAGCGCGAGGGGTTCTTTCCATTTTTTTAAAAGCGCCAGGATTACAACGATGACAAGTCCTACAGCTATGTCATAAACTGTTCCGGCGTATTTTGCCACCGTTACGAAATATGGTGTTAATGCACCGTTTCTCATTGAAGATGCCGCTTTTACCATGGACATATTTAGCTGATATATCCATCCCGCTTTTTCAACAAAACCAAGAAAAATACCTACTCCAAATAGGATGATAAAGGCGAACAAATAGTTTCGAAAATTCCGCTTCAAATCCATCACTTCCCTCTCTTGACAAAATACAATTGAATGTAGTAACATATTATTAGCACTCTAACCTTTAGAGTGCTAAAAGGTGATAGAGATGCTGAATAAAAGACAAAAAAAAGTGCTATTTTGCGTTGTCAATGAATACATAAAAAACAGAAAACCTGTGAGCTCCTCAAGAGTGCTTGAGAACACGAATATTGCTCACAGTAGTGCAACTGTTAGAAACGATCTAAAAAAATTGGAATACCTTGGCTATGTTCATCATGTTCACACATCATCTGGAAGGATTCCATCAGATAAAGGCTATCGTTTTTATGCCGAATCGATCATGGATATAATGAAAAAAACGGACATGTCCAAAAATGTGGAATCTTTCCCTGAGTACCCTCAATTGAATGTTGATCAGATCATAACACGCACGGCCACTTTGCTTTCTCGCACATTGCCGGTAGCAACAGTTATCACAAAACCACGCCTGGACACTTTGAAAATACGTGCAATACGTCTACACAAAACCTCTGAAGATTATATCACAGTGGTGCTTTTAACGGAGACGGGAATAATAGATGCACAAACATTTCTTGAAAGAATCGCAGAGGATAGCCTTGCAAACATTGAAAAATTCTTGAATACCACGTTAGTTGGAAGGACTATAGATGAGATAAAAGAGCGCTTGAAAGATCCTGAAGCTCAAAGACCATGGAAAGGTACAAGTGTCGAAAGCATGTTCGATATTTTGAGGAGCATAATAGAAGAATCGAGTTTAGAAACTTACGTGATTAGGGGTCTTGAGAATCTCATATCTGATGAGTTGATAGATCAAGAAAGTCTCAGGAAACTCGTTTTGACAATGGAAACGCCGGATCGCTTTTACGAGTTTTTAAACGAGTATGGTTATTTTGAAGGCTCAAAAGTTTTCATTGGTTCTGAGCATCCGCAAAAGGGCATGAATCCCTTTTCGTCGTTTTTAGTACCTTACAAGGTGTCAAATGAGACTATTGGACAGGTAATAGTTATTGGTTCTAAAGCAATCGATTATCAGAAAGTCATAGCACTTACAAATTACATCGGTAACAGACTTACTGAACTCTTTACTTTTCTTTCCAGGCTCGGTAATATTCAAAAGTAAATTTGCGATAGTGTGGGTTACGACTGTACCTACATCCATCAAAAGAGGTGAGAGAAATGAGCACGAAAAAAGAATCGTCAAAAGTCAAAAAAGAAAGAGAAGAAAAAAGAAAGCATTTAGAAGAAAAAACTCTTCATTCAGAAAAAAGCGAACTTGAAAAGTGTCGAAACAGGGTTAAAGAACTCGAAGAGTATTCTAAAAGGATCAAAGCAACTTTGGAGAATCTGAGAAAAGAAAAAGATGAAGAGATAAACACCACATTCAATTACGCTAATCAAAAAATGGTCGAGCATTTGATTGATGTTCTTGATGATATGGAACGCTTGATGAAAAATTTCAAAGATAAAAAGTCACTTGAATTTGAGGCACTGAGATTGACCTACAGGAAATTCAAGGATATACTTGTTTCTGAAGGTCTTAAAGAGATAAAGGCGTCTGGAAAATTTGATCCCTTCGATCATGAAGCGATCGAAAGAGTCGAAAGTGAGGAACTTCCCGATTGGGAAATAGTTGAAGTAGTTCAGCCTGGATACAAATTTCGTTCGAAGATCATAAGGCCTGCAAAAGTAAAAGTTGCTTTGCACGTTGAGAAAAGAGAAGAGATTGAAGAAACAAAGAATGCGGAGGGAAATAAGAGTACAGATGCCAAGAATGAAAAGCGGTGATTCCAATGGCAAAAAAAGATTATTACGAGGTTTTGGGTGTTTCCAAAGATGCCTCGAGTGATGAAATAAAGCGAGCTTATAGGGAGCTTGTGAGAAAGTGGCATCCAGATCTTCATACTGAAGATAAAGCCAAAGCTGAAGAAAAATTTAAAGAAATTCGAGAAGCATACGAAGTGCTTTCTGATCCTCAAAAACGTGCACAATACGATCGTTTTGGTTATGTTGGACAACCAACGGGAAATCAAGAGTGGTGGACCAGCACGCAAGAGGGTAGCCCATTTGATCAAAGTCCGTTCGG
>JALSLY010000050.1 GCA_026988035.1 Thermotogae bacterium | reverse complement strand
ACTTGTCTTTTTCTTCATCGTTAGATCCTCCTTTGCTTTTTCGCTTTATTTTATCTCAGGACCTACTTTACACAAAACTTGGAGAAGACTCGAGTTTTCTTCATTTATGCAAAAACAATCCTCGAAATGAAAGTTCATATTTTTTGCATTCGCCTTTGATCCTATTTTCTATATGGATCCACGTACGGTTGTCTTTCAGCAATTGCGTGAAATCACTCCATCTTTTGGGATAATACCTTTTCATAGCATACTCTATATTTCTCCAATTTCCGCATTTATAGTTTAGCGCTTCGGCCATGACAAAATCGACATAACTTTTGGTAGCTTCAACAACGCTTTGAACATCCGAAAAACCCGGAAAGACAGGACTCATGAAAAGATATGTCCTAATGCCATTTTCTTTCAAAACTTTCAAGGCTTTTATTCTTTTTTCAGGAGGAGACGCAAAAGGTTCAAAAACCTTTGCGAATTTCTTGTCCAAGTTGGATATAGATACCCCAACTTCGCAGTTATCAAAGTTTCTTAACAAATCTATATCTCTGATCACATTGTACGATTTTGTCAATATGGACACATTTAACTGATGGTAAGACTGGTATTTCAGTAAAGTTTTCAACACACGTCTGGTTATTTTGTATTTCAACTCAACAGGTTGATAAGCATCGGTAACGCTCCCAATTAAAACTGTTCCGTCATACTTTTTTCTACTCGTGAGCTGTTTTTCCAAAACCTCTGAGGCGTTTATTTTTATATCTACGAATTCGCCCCATTTTTCCATGTGAGAAGTATAACGTTTCATGAATTTCGCATAACAATAAACACAACCATGCGTGCATCCGGTATACGGATTTATTGCATACTGCGTGTTGGGTATGTTGCTTTTGTTGATCAAAGACTTACAGGTTACTTTTTTAAATTCTGTTCTCATTCTTCATCAGTTAATTCATCCATTCCTTTCTGCATATCCAAATGATTCTTCTCTTCTGGAAAAAACTTAATTCACTCACGTTGTGCGTCAGCTTTACAACCTATGAGTATTTATCGAATAAACATCGCTTTTCAAGCGATAAAAGAATTTTTTTCGAAGTCTTATCAAGCGTCATCCTGAACCGACCGTAGGTCGTCCCGGACCTGATCCGGGATCTCATACTTGATTCATCTGGTAGAGTCTTAAACCGACATGTCATCCCGGACTGACCATAGGTCATCCTGAACTTGATTCAGGATCTCGGGATCTCATCCTCAGATTCCGGCTCGTAGGCCGGAATGACATTATGGTCAAGGATTCCATTCAACAGCTTGTAGGCCGGAATAACGTTATGGTTAAAGACTCTGTTAAACACACTGCATACCTAACATCTTCCACCGCTATGCGGTCCCCCTCTCAGCTATCGTTTCGGTCATGAAAGCGGGAGAACATTGCACACAGTGCAATCCCTTCTCGGCTACCGCCTGCTCCTTCGCGCCTTACAAAATACAGTAGAACGGTCACGGAAGTGGGAAAACATTGTGCACCGCATAATCCCACTTTTCACATCTTGTGAACTTCCAGATGGCGAGCTCGTATGTCTTGATGAAAACTTCAAGTAAGATGTGAAAAACCTCTTTTTTTATAGGGTTGGATCGTCTTGTGATGTTCGTGCACAGTCTGAGTTAATTCACCGAGAATTACGATTCTAAACCATATTTTCCTGCAGCTTCGTCAGCCTCTATATTTTTATGAACGATATCTTGTAGGGCTCTAACAATGTCGTGCATCTTTGGATTTTGCCAGACATTTCTACCAAATACTATGCCCTTTGCGCCTGCACGAATTGATTCTTCCGCAATTTTTAAAATGTCTTCAACATTTTTCATCCTGGGACCTCCGAGAACGAAAATAGGAACTTTCAATCTTTTGACAAGATCTTCAAACTTTTTTTGATCTCCTGTATAAGGGATCTTCAGGATGTCAGCTCCGATCTCTAAAGCCATTCTTGCTCCATGTTCTATCAACTCTGGATCACTCTTCTTTTCCGCTGGTATAGCGCTTCCCCAAAGAACTGGTTCAACCATTAGGGGTATATCCCAGTGATCACACTCATTTGAAAGATGCACGACGGTTTTGATGCTTTCCATTTGGATCCCTTCTGCTTCTCCCCAAGGAAGTAAAACCTTGACAGCGTCAAATCCATATTTGATCGCGAATTCGACCGTTGAAATGATCTCATGTCCGATCACTTCACGAGTTTCTCCAGGAACGTTAGACAAAAGTGGAAGATCGGCTGTTAATATTCTCGCGGGAGTATCTCTTGTTACAAAAAGATCGAGCGTGATTTTCGCAATTCCGGGGCTGATAAGTGTACCATCTATCTTCAAATCAATGAGACTTTTGAGAGTTTCAATTGGATCTGAAAGACCTTTGACGTTACCCATTACAAGTCCGTGGTCGACAGGTATTATGACTGCTTTTCCACTTTTAGGATTCAAAAGTTTAGATATTCTGAATTCTTTGACGTTCATATTTTCTCCTTTCATTCCATTTCTGGAATTCTTTTTACTCTCGGATCTGTGAAAATATCCGATGCATCATCACTATGCGACGAAAACTCGGAAATAACGGCCCCTTCATTACCAGCTTTGAACCAATGAAGTGTGTTGGGAGGAATTGTATATTGCTCACCTGGATTTAAGATTATCTCGTGAAAGACCGTAAAATGCTCTTCATCTGGAGGATCAACATGTCTTTCATTCTTTTCGCCTTCAATGAAGAGATAAACTCTCCCATACCTACACCTAAAAGTTTCTTCTTTTCCTACCTGACCGTTACGATCTGGGTGCTTGTGCTCCGGACACGTTTGATTCGGTAAAAGCGCTATCTCTTTTGCACAATATCTGTCTGTGTTAATGTACGTGACGATCTGAATGCCTATCTTTTCTATATCATCAAGACCTAAATCCGTGATTTCGATGTTTTCTTTTTCTTCGTCTGTTAAGATTATACAAGCTTTTTCAAAAAGATCTAATACCCGCTTTTTCACCATTTCAAGTTTCTCCTTACTCAACATAGCGTCATCTCCTAAATACGTTCTAAATATGTAAAGCCGATGGCAATTTTTCCCATCCTCGCTTTATTCTTTCCTCAACCTCTTTCATGGATTTTACTCCGCTCGTTGAGTCGATAGCCTCCGTGCAAAATGCGCCAACCGCGCACATGAAATCCAAAGTCCTTTTTGGTTCTGTTCCTTCTACAAACTTTGCAAGAAATCCAGCGATCGAAGCGTCACCGGCTCCCGTTGTTCCCACTACCTTCGTTTTGAAAGCCGGCGAAAAAAGCTCTATCTCTGACCATTCCTTCGCTTCAACGACGTCGGAGATGAGCTCGTGTGAGTTTATCTTTCCACTTCTTAAATAAACTCCGTTCTTTCCAAGTTTTATGACGACGATTTTCGCACCCAAATCCAAAAGTTCGTCCGTCAGATCGATTAAAAGCTCATGGCTCAAAGTTTCTTCTGTTTTCATCATGTAAAGTATCTCATCCAAACTTGGAAGGAAAATATCTGTATATGGAAGCACATTTGATAAAAATCTTCTCCAATCGATCTTTCCCGCCTCAGATTTTGGATCCGGCATGCTCATATCAAGAGAGGTGATCATCTTATGACTATGGGCATTTTGGAAGATCCTGACAAGTTCATTTCCGTTATCCTCATAAATTTTCTTCATAACAGGTGGATACCCGAAATGAAGTATTCGTCCATCGAGATCATCAAAGGGAACATCTTTCGCGCAAAATGTATCGTTTGCTCCAGGATAATGGAAAAATGCCCTATCCACGTTTGGAGGACTGAAGACAAGTGTGTAAGATGAACCTGCTTCGGCGCTTCTGATCATGTGGGCTGCCAAATCCTCACCATTTGATTTTATGACTTCCAGCGTTATCTTTCCGATAAGGTCATTTCCAATCTTTCCAATGAGAATGGGATCAAGGCCCAAACGTTTTAAAGCAACGCCGGTATTTGGGACGGATCCTCCCGTTGAAAATCCCATCTTACCGGTTACAATAAGATGACCCGGAACTATATCTTCAAATTTACCGTTCCATTCAGGTATCAAATCCACACATGTATGACCCATAACAATTATTTTATGCATATTGAATTCCCGCTTTCAAATCAGTATCGCACCAATTCTTATCACTCTTTAGAAGTTTTCGAGAGCTACTCAAAAATCATGTTTTTACCGCTGGTCTTCTTGCTAAGAAAACATAAAATAGCGATATAATCATCCCTATTGCCAGCATGACGAGTGATATGGCACTACCATAACTTATGTTGTAAAAGCTGAAAGCTTGCCTGTAAGCATATATACTTAAAAGATTTGTAGCCATTCCTGGTCCACCACCTGTCATTGTAAACACAAGAGTGAATTCACCCATTGTAAAAAGTGTTATAAGTATCAGATCCGTTAATATACTTGTATTAATCAGGGGCAGAGTTATACTAAAAAATATTCGAGAAGATGAAGCACCATCTATTCTTGCTGATTCAATCACCTCTTTGGGAATTCCGTCTAGAGCAGCGATAAACATCAACATAGAGAAAGCTGTGCCATGCCAAATATTAGCCAGTGTTACTGAAAATAAAGGATGAAAAAACAACCATGACTGAGATAAATTCAGAGGATTTAATAAAATGTTTGCCAATCCTCCCGGATAATTCAAAAAAGAAATCCAAGAAAAACCACCTACAACTTCAGGCATTATCCAGGCTATTATTGCGAGAGCTTCTATAGAAAGACGAACAAACGTACTTTTCCCTTTTAAATATATAGCAAGCAGGAGCCCTATTACAAATTGCCCAATAACAGATCCAAAAAGAAAAAAAAGAGTCACATACAAACTTGTCCAGAAATTGCTATCTGATGCTATTTGATAAAAGTTACGAAAACCAATAAAATCCCAATGCAGAGCTGTTGGACCTGTAAGAGCCATATTTGTGAAAGAAATGTACACTGCCCATGCTGCAGGCAAAATGAAAAAAATTCCCAATAATATAAACGCTGGCAATAAAGGAATCACCCATGATCTAAAGCTCGCTTTTTCCATTTTAACTTTTGTCCTCCTTTTACAAAAAGGGGGCCTTTTAAAGCCCCCAAATCTAAATTGCTTACTTTACAGCCTCCGTGTTTTCAACTCCAACTATACCTCTTACTGCAGCCGCATATCCCCTCATTGTCTCTTCTATTGGTCTACCTAACATCGCATTCTCCATAGCAAGATCTATTTGATATGAAATTTTTGGGTACTCCGGAAATGCTGGTCTGTAATGCGTATATTTCATAACGTTCGCAAACACGTCTGCTAAGGGAGTCTTAGCATAAATATAGTTTATCTCATCGTCTCTTACAGCTGTATTTGCAACGTAATAGTCAAATGTGGCGAGATTTTTGGCACTAGATGCTATTTTTATGAAGTCCCAAGCAAGATCTGGGTGTTTACTGTGAGAAGTTATAGAGAGAGCCCAACCACCACTCAAACTTACAAATCCAGGAGCTTGCCCATATTCCGTAGGCATTAGAGCAAATCCCATCACTTTTTTCCATTCAGGCCAAGGTGTCGGTCCGGTAGGTAACCAGCTTCCGTATACCCACATACCATCTAAATCTATTGCCAGCTTCCCTTGAGGTAACAGCTGTTGACCAACTACTGAACCGTACTGCGGGTTAAGCGCGTATTGAAGAGGCTCTGCTAAACCTTCCGTAAATACTTTTCGGATGAATTGCAATGTATGCTCTATTCCGGGTGAGCTTTCAACCCATTTGCTGGTTTTCCAATCATACAAGGCATTGTTGCCCATTGACGTCCCATAAAGCAACATTTCATACCCTTGCATTGTTGATGCTTCATCGTCTGGAACACCTGAATACATACTAAATGGAATTACACCTGGCAGTTTCTCTTTTATAAGTTTTGCTGCACTTAGGATATCTGCCCATGTTTTAGGTTGCCAAGGCACTTTTATGCCTGCCTTTTCAAATATTTTCTTGTTGTACCATAATCCTCTTACATCACTGCCGTTCATCACTCCGTAAACTTTTCCATGAAATTCCGTGATCTTTCGCATAGCAGGGTAAAAATGCTTCCAACCTTGCCATTGACTAACATATTTATTTATGGGCAAGAGGTAACCTGCTGCTGCGTCCGAGCCGATCATGAAACTGTCTTCGAAAACAACGTCAGGTGCTGTACTAGCTGCTCTCATCATGAGAGCTAATTTGGTGTAATAATCACCTTCCGAACCTGTAATCGCTATAGTCTTTATTTTGACATTTGGATATAGCGCTTTGAATTCCGAAATTGCTTCACCAAACCATTTGTCAAAAGCTTTAGCCTGAGCCGTCCCGGTCTGTCGCCAATAAGCTACTTTTAAGACCGTAGATTGCTGGGCTATAACAATTGTTCCTAACAAAAACAAACTTAAAGCAGCAATAACCACCAAAATCCTAAACATCTTCATACACTTTTCCCCTCCTTCAACTTGAAAATATTTATACCTTTTCTAAAATCACCTTTTCTAAGTGTTGCACATTTTTATCATCTCCCTTCGTTTTTGGATAAAGTGTGAGCGAATTCGCACTTTATTTTCCAACTAAGTCCTAACAAACAGGTATATAAGCATATTTACCCCTTTATTCCCCCAACGTTTAAGCCGGCTGTCAGATTTTTTGCAGTCAGGAAATACACAATTACTGGAACAACAGTGTATATAACAGAATATGCAGCTAACTGTCCATACAAAGGTAAGCCTCTTGATGTAAAGAAATTGTAAATACTTACTGAAAGAGGCATTTTATCGTTGCTACTCAAAAGTATAAATGGAACGTAGAAATTTCCCCACTGTCCAACAAATGCTAAAAGAGCAGCCACCGTTACTCCTGGAATCGATAAAGGTACGACTATGTAAAATAAGGATTTAAATCTTGTCGCTCCATCTACCCAAGCTGCTTCTTCAAGCTCGATGGATATAGAATCAAAGAAATTTTTCATTATCCAAATATTTACTGGTAAAGCGGTTGCAGACATGAAAAGAGATACTGCCCAGCGGCGATTGATTAAATTCATAACAACAAACATGCTGTAGGTTGGGACCATCATAGCTGTTATTGGAAGCACCGAAAGAAAGAGCATGCCATACATTATGGGCCATTTTAATTTGAACTCGTATCTTGACAACGGGTAAGCTGCTATTGACGCAATAATAACTGTTAAGATTGTTCCCAAACCACAGATATATAAACTATTGAGCAACGGCATTGACAAAATTGGGAGAACATGTACGTAATTCGACAAAGCAATGTTCTCAAAAGTAGGTAGGTTTATATTCAAAGTTGCACCTTTTTCAATGCTAGCAAACACCAACCACAAATCTGGAAGGACAAAAAAAGCTATGACAACGATAAAAATAACAAAGCTCAGGATTTTAATACCTTTTGCCTTACGCATTATTACTCTCTCCCCAATCTAATCAATGCTGTCTTTGTCTTGCCTTTTGCGGATTTTAAAGCGATCTTTTTCCCAAATGCAATTCTTTCTCCTTCCCTTTCTCTCATGTTTGAATCTTTAATTTCTATGTTGAGTGGCGATTCGACATAAATTTTCGATTCGGATTTTGAATGGTTTACCCACCTCATCACAATTGATCGACCGTCTTGAGAAATTTTGAAAGCAGAAAGAAAATTGCCTTCATCGAAGTTGAATTCAGGAATTTTAAGAGTCTCTTTTTTCTCTCTATTTTTGCCAATTTCCATCGCGACTGGTTCTGTCAAAAAATCTCTCGCTTTTTCGTATGCCTCAGATTCGTCGCCATTGTTGAGTAATATGAAAGAGTAATGGTGTTGGTATTTCCCCAAGCATTGACCCTCCGGCGTTGGAATAGGAGGACCGGCGTTTTCCTTTCTTGTAAGAAGATCACCACGTGAGAGCCATCCTACCGATCTAAGCAGGGTAAAATTCACTTTGGTTTCTCTTTCAGACACATGACTTTCGTATTCATGAATTCCACGCGTTGTCACGACCAATTTGCTTTTGTCTTCCTCAAGAAGTGCGAAACTCTCCATGGCGTATCTCGAGATCAGCTCTTCCGTATAAGAATCATCGTAAATTTTGAGATCCGAGGGGTGGGAAACCATGCCGAAATATCCATCGTTTTTGACTTCTTCGATTTTCTCAGGCAACTTAACCACAAAGCTCAGTTTATGATCCATGACAGTGTTGTTTAGTACGAGATCCACGTCTATTCTCGGAAGATCCCTGTAAAGTTTGTACAGAATGTGGAATGAAACCGTTTCTTTTTCTTTCGTTCTTGATTTTCTTGAGCTGTCAAGCGACTTGGGAAGCTTCATCTTCAGTTCAATATTTACTTTTTTCAAGAAATTGTGCTCTTCGATCGATATGATGTTGGCGTGTTGTTCAAGACTCGTGATGGGATTATCTCCTTCAATTGGAGAAAAATTGTACTCGTCTCCAGCATCAGCTACATCTTCAAAATAATTCAACGATTTGTAGAACACATCGTTCACTTTGTCTTTGAGATCAAAACTTCCGTCATCATTCAAATGAAAAGCGTAAAAATCATTTTCGAAATCCGGATTTTCAGATGCTTTTTCACTATTTTTGCTATCTTCGCTTTCTTTTAAGAAAAACACTTTGAATCCCAAAGGAGGAAGTTTCGCTTTAAAAGTCAGTATTTTAGGAGTACGGAAAAACAAATTCCAAGGTGTTGATGTGCTTTGGAATTCCGAAAGATTCGTTAAAAATTTTAAATAATTCTTCCCGCTTAATTCGCTCAAGAAGCCTGCTCTTTCTGGCGTTTCTATGAAAGATTCACATTTTTTACCCTTTTCATCAACAACTTCGTAAAAGCTGTTTGATGGAATGATCACTTCTACGGTCACGATTGAATTTTTCTCATGTTCGTAAGGGTTAAAAACCAAAATGGGGATACCCAGATCTTCATTAACATCTATGCCATTTGAGATCTCTCTCATGTACTTTGCCACAAGAGAAGAACCTAGCTCGATTGAATTTCTGAGTCTCGATTCCACATCTCTGTGAACTGCGTCCACGCTACATCCACATATGCTGTCATGAGGTTGAGATTTAAGGATCAACTTCCACCCGTTTTTTATCTCTTCAAGATTGACTTTTTTGCCATTCATCCACAAATATGCGGAAAGGGGCTCAACATATCTGCTGAATAAGTGCTGAGCTTCGAAATTCAAGAGTTTGAGGTAAATCCTCGTGGAGGTGACATCCTTTAAGACGGGTTCGTATTTTGGATTTTTAAGTTCTCCGTAGACCTCTTTGAGAGATGGATTTTCATGAATTACGGCATCAACGTAATTTTCAATCGTTGAATGTGTAAGGTTTATTTTCATTTCTGTTTCCCATGAGGAGAATTTTTCTACAAGTTCATACATGGGAAATTCGTGATCCGTTCCGTTCATGATGAGCACGTTATTCGTTGCCTTGTGTTCGGAAAGAAATTCGATTTCCTTGGCAAAAACTTTCTTCGTTTCTGATATACTTTTTCCAAAGTGTGCGCCGTTTCCATAACCATGAAGAAGATTTACCGTTAATATTTCATCACCATTGGGGGATTTCCAAATAAATTCTGTGTCTCTGCAAGCGTCTCCAACGCCCCTCCAGATCACAGCTGCTTTCAAGCCGAGACCCCTCAGCACGGACGGTGTATAAGCATTGTGACCAAACATGTCAGGAAGATAACCAATTTGCATACTTGGAACATCTAAAGATTTTAAAACATCCTGACCTATTAGAAAGTTTCTTATCATTGCTTCACCAGTCACTAAAAACTCATCTGGAAGTATGTACCATGGTCCAACGATGATTTTGTAATCGTGTATGAGTTTTGCCAATTCCTCTCTCTCTTGAGGATTTTCTTCAAGGTAATCTTCAAGAACTACTGTTTGGCCATCAAGCATAAAATACTTGAAGTCTGGGTATTTTCCTATTTTTTCTATCAATCCATCAATAAGACTGAAGAGTCTCCCCTTAAAAATTTCAAATGGTGCGTACCATTCTCTATCCCAGTGTGTGTGAGTCACCACATGAACGTTAATTTTTTCATACATTGGTTTTCTTCCCTTCTTTGACATGTTCGATACTTTTGTTTTCCAACCATTTTGTAGTCGCATAGATCGCAGCTCCAACTGTAACAGCATCTTCTGACATTTCCGAAAGCATTACATCCACTTTTTGATCACCAAACAGATACTGTGAAAATATTTCTCTTATTGGTTGTATTAACGTGTCTCCAAGTACTGCCATCTTTCCTCCAACGAAAACAGTTTGAGGTCCGACAACGTGAACAGCATTGATCAAGGTAGCACCGATCCAAGTGGCAGATTTTTTTACTACGGGGCCAAGTACTTTTCTTCCCCTTTGGGTTTGAAGAACTTTTGATATATCTTTGATGCTGTTAACATCTAATCCTTTTGCTCTTGCGCGTTTTATTAAAAGATCTGCGCCAGCAATATCTTCAAGATATCTGAACTTTCCCCGATCGTAAAACAAGTTGTGTCCAATTTCTCCGACGTAATCGTATGCACCTTGATAAAGCTCATCTTCAATCACAATACCTGCCCCTATACCTTCATTTGCGAGTACGTACATGAAATTTTTTATTTGTTTTCCACCACCATACCATTTTTCAGCAAGAGCTCCAACATTTGCATCATTTTCAATCCAAGTAGGCAACTGGTATTTTTCATGTACGATTTCCCCAAGCGGAACATCCTTCCAACCTTTAAACTTTGGTGGTCGCTTTACCACACCTGTTTGCGCATCCAAGGGACCAGGAATACCGATCCCTATAGCTCCCACCTTAATTCCACGCCTTTTTGCTTCATCCATGATATTTTTTATACTAAAAAAAAGTTTCCTGAGTATATCTTCTGAGTTCTTTTTCTCATAAGGAGTGCTTTTTTTCTTCAATATAAGATTCATCCGAGCATCCATCAATGCAGTTCTTACTCTTTCTCTTCCAAGATGCACACCCATTGTATATACAGCATCGGCCTTTATATACAGAGGAGTTGGTGATTTGCCTACATTCCCTGTTAAAACGGCTGAAGACTCTTCAACAATTCCCAAAGATATGAATTCCTTTATGATAGCAGATACTGTTGTTTTGGTTAGGCCTGTCATTCTTGAAAGTTCAACCCGTGAAATACCTTCTTTTTTCAGTAGTAAGTGAAGCAATGTGACGGCATTTTTGATTCGTGTATCCTCTGGCTTTAGTACTAACATATGCTCTCCTTTTGTTCAATAAGGAAACTTCACTTACTAATTCTATTACCTTTAAGTAAGAATGTCAATCTTTAAAATCAGCAATTTTCGTTGAATAAATCCGTTAAGAGCTGTTGAACAACAGTTAGGAGATTTTTCCTTCGAAAATCGCAGATTTTCGGATTTGCAATTTTTTGCGGAAAGCGCTATCATAAATGTGAGAGGTGATTCACCGTTCTTGTTGGGAGGTTAAGTAATGGATAAAGCGGGAATTGCCGGCATAGGTGTCTATATTCCCAATAATTTTTGGACATCAAAAGAAATAGCCAAGAAATCAGGGCTTCCTGAGTGGGTCGTGAAGGACAAACTCGGGATAGTGAGAAAACCAATGCCGGGTCCTGATGATCATCCAAGTGTGATGGGAACAAAGGCTGCCGTTGAGGCTCTTAAGATGGCGAATTGCGATCCGTTGGACATAGATGTTCTCATATGGAATGGTTCTCAATACAAAGATTATCCCATATGGTTAGCTGGAACCAAAGTAGCTAACAATATAGGTGCAACAAAGGCTTGGTCGTTTGATATGGAAGCCGAGTGTGGAAGCATGATAGTTGGAATGAAACTTGCCAAAGACATGATTCGAGCTGATTCAAAGATCAATACCGTGCTTTTGGTAAGTGGTTACCGAAACTGTGACTTTGTAAATTATTCAAATCCCAAAACCAGGTTTTTGAATGATATAGGAGCTGGTGGAGCGGCAATGATCATCAAACGAAATGCACCTAACGAAATCCTCGAAAGTTCAGTAATTACAGATGGATCATTTTCTGAAGATGTCGTGGTTCCTATGGGTGGAAGCAAAGAACCATGGACTTGTGAAGGACTCAAAGCTGGGCGACAATATTTGGATGTTCCAGCTCCAGAATCTATGAAAGAAAGACTCGATGCCGTCTCCATGGATAATTTCATTGGTGTCATAAAAGAGTCGACTCAATTAAGTGGTTACTCAGTTAGCGACATTGATTATCTTGCGATTCTTCATATGAAGAGATCTGCACATGAGACAGTGATTAACGGCCTGAAAATTTCTCCAGAAAAAACTATTTATTTGGAAAACTACGGGCACCTTGGACAAAACGACCAGGTGCTTTCAATGTATTTAGCACTCAAATCAGGGAAAATAAAAAAAGGCGATCTGGTAGTGACGGTTGGAGCAGGTATAGGCTATATCTGGGCTGCTACCAGTATACTTTGGATGCAGGAGGGATTGAAATGAGATTAGAAAACAAAGTTGCACTCATAACAGGTGCAGCAAGTGGAATAGGATTGGCCACAGCAAAAAGGTTTATAGAAGAAGGTGCAATTGTTGCTGCATGTGACTACAACGAAGAAGCTCTAAAGGCGGCCAAAAGAGAGTTGGGAGATGCTTATCGTATCTACAAAATGGACGTCTCGAAACACGACGAAGTTAAGGGGGTTGTAAGCACAATTGTAAATGATCTCAAAAAGATAGACATCTTAGTCAACAACGCTGGGATCACAAAAGACAACTTTCTTACCAAAATGCCGGAAAACGATTTTGACGCCGTCATAGCAGTAAACCTTAAAGGTGTGTACAACGTTACGCAGGCAGTTGTTGAAAACATGATGGAGAGAAAAAGTGGTGTTATTCTAAACGCTTCATCTGTAGTTGGGGTATATGGAAACATAGGCCAAACAAATTATGTCGCTTCTAAGGCTGGAGTCATAGGCATGACAAAGACGTGGGCAAAAGAATTTGCAAGATACGGAATACGCGCAAACGTCGTTGCTCCAGGGTTCATAAAAACGCCCATGACAGCCAAAGTTCCACAGAAAGTTATAGATTACATGAATTCCAAGACACCTCTTGGAAGAATGGGAGAAGCAGAAGAAGTTGCCAATGCCTACCTGTTTTTGGCATCTGATGAAGCTTCTTTTATAACAGGACAAGTCCTTGGCGTGGATGGAGGATTGGTGATTTGATTGTTAAGAGTTCCAACATCTGAAAGAGGAAAAAAGACTTATCAGAAAATATTAAAAAGTGCTATCAGTCTTTTTAGAAAAAGAGGCTATCAGGAAGTTTCGGTGTCTTCTATATGCAAAGAAGCCGAGGTTGGTAACTCAACGTTTTACCAATATTTTTCCACAAAGGATGATGTATTGAAAGAAATAGTGGAGGATCTGTTCAGATTAATAGAAGAATCCGTTAAACGCTCTATAGGCTCTTATTCTCTCAGTAAATCTGAAAGGTTGAAAATCTTCTTGAAAGATTTTTTTGATACTATATACAATGATATAGACAAATACGCGGTCTTCAGAAACGCAGAATTCCTTAATCCGGAGATCTCACATGAATTCCATGATAACATGTATGCCATTTTTGCGAATTCGCTGTTTCCCGAAGCAGAAAATGAAATTTCAAAAAGGGCTGCCTTCATTTTCATAATAGGAGCAGCGCACTTTGTGATCACGGAATATGGCATATATAAAGGAATCAAACCGCCGGAATATGCTCACGATACGGTCTTTGATTTTCTCTACAACGGCCTCGATCCAGATGATCACATGATTTCTCCAGAGGCATTTGTGATCATTGAACCCGCCAAGCCAACATTCAAATTGCTTTCCAGAGGCTCTCTAACACATCAAAAGCTGCTTGATGCGGCTGAAGAGATGTTTGGAGAAAAAGGCTATTCAAAAGCTAAGATATCAGATATTGCAGATAAAGCCGGTGTTGGTTTGGGAACATTTTACATACATTTTAATTCAAAGATCGAAGCTTTAAGAGAAC
>JALSLY010000049.1 GCA_026988035.1 Thermotogae bacterium | reverse complement strand
GATCTTCAAAAATAAAAATCTTTACCTGGTCATGGAAGAAAAAATGGCTTGTGGCAGAGGAATATGTGAAGGATGCGCGATCATGACAAAATCCGGAGTAAAGTTTGTTTGTAAAGATGGACCAACTTTTCCGGCAAGTGAGGTGGATTTGAATTGGACAATCTGAAGATCACAGTCAAAGGCGTTGAATTCAGGAATCCGATTATCATCGCATCTGGACCTGCAGGATTTGGAGAGGAATTTTTTAAATACGTCTTGCCATCTGAAATTGGGGGATTCACGACCAAAACGGTAACCCTTCTTCCTAAAGAAGGAAACAAACCACCACGCATTGTTTACGTGAAAAATGGGCTTTTAAACTCCATAGGATTGCAAAATCCAGGCATAGATGTTTTTGAATCAAAAATAGCTCCCAAACTTCCCGATAACACAAAAAAAATCATTTCAATAGCTGGAGAATCTCCAGACGATTTCTCTAACTTGACCCAACGAATTGAAAGATTTTGCGACATGTTAGAGATCAATTTATCTTGCCCTAACGTACATGCAAACAGTGTGATCGCCGCAGATAGCAAACTCTCAAGAGACATTATCTTTGCATGTCGAAAGCTCACAAACAAGCCGATAATAGTCAAAATATCACCGGACTTAAATGTTGTTGAACAGTCTCGAGTTGCAGTAGAATCTGGAGCGGATATTATCAATGTGGCGAATTCTTTACAGGGTGCGAAATTCAACGTAGAAACAGGACAACCGTTCTTAAGAAAAGTAAATGGGGGACTTAGTGGTCCAGCTTTTATGCCGATCATTCTGTGGAAAGTTTACCAGGTAAAAGAGGCATTCCCCGATCTTCCCATCATAGGACTTGGTGGCGTAACATGCCCTAAGGATATCATAGAATACGCAATTGCAGGTGCCTCTCTTATAGGCATAGGGGCCGAGGCTATGATAAATCCAAAGGGAATATCAGCTCTTGCTAAAGGAGTTAGTGGGTTTTTGAAGCGCAAGAATCTAAATTTCGAAGAGATCGTGGGAATTGCTCACAAAGGAGGACTTAAATGAATTTCGTTGAAAGGATAGAAAAAAGAAAAAAAGAGGTTGGAAACACTTTGATAATAGGTCTTGACACGAATGTTGAACGTCTTCCGGAACATTTTTCAAAGGATGCGAAAGGTGTATACGAATTCAACAAATACATAATAGAATCCACTCGTGACATTGCGTGCGCTTACAAAATAAACTCGGCGTTTTATGAAATGCTTGGACCAGATGGAATGGAAACTTTGCTGAAAACACGGAATTTGATAGGTGATATACCAACAATATATGACGCCAAACGTGGAGATATTGCATCTACCGCAAAAGCTTATGCGAAAGCTGCATTCGAATTTTTCGATTTTGACGCCATTACTCTTTCGCCTTACATGGGCTCAGACACTATAGAGCCTTTTTTAAAATATGAAGACAAATACGCATTCCTTGTCTGCCTTTCATCCAATCCAAGTGCTGTAGACTTTGAATACCATGGTAACCCACCATTGTACATGGAAGTTGCCGTTCTTGCTGCCAGCTACGGGAAAAAATGTGGTCTTGTGATAGGTGCTACAGTCCCAAAGGCACTGGATGAAGTACATGAGATAGCACCAAAAAGCTTCATACTTGTACCTGGTGTTGGGGCACAAGGCGGAAGCATAAAAAACGTTACGCAATCTTCAGCACGTGAAAAGATTTTGGTTAACATATCGCGTGGAATCATTTTTTCAGAAAATCCAAGAGAGGTTGCACTGAACTATGCAAAAAATTTATAGCGAACAAAAAAACGCAAATATATCAATTTAGCACCTCTTTTAAAGCGTGCCACGCGAGGGTGGCACACTTTACCCTAAGTGGATATTTTGACACTCCTTGAAAAACGCGCGCATCTTTCAACTCTGGAGATGCGTCTTTTCCAGTTTGGGCCATTTCTATAAATTTCTCATAAAGCTCTTCAGCCTTTTTCTTTGAAATTCCCTTTACCAATTCAGTCATGATCGATGCCGAAGCGGTACTTATAGCACAACCGTGTCCGTGAAACGCGATATCTTGTATCATATCCCCGTCAAATTTGACCTGAAGAATTACCTCATCTCCACACGATGAATTTGTAAGCTGA
>JALSLY010000048.1 GCA_026988035.1 Thermotogae bacterium | reverse complement strand
AGAAAGCAAAAACATTAGCAGGCAGATATTTTTCTCACACTTATGGGAGAATAGGAATCTTCATGTTATTAATACTGATAATAATGGCATTATTCGCTCCTTATATATCAATATACAATCCTTACACTCTCTCAAACGATGTCCTCTCTTCACCAAATTTGGCGCATTTATTTGGTACCGATCATTTGGGAAGAGACGTTTTTAGCAGAATTGTATATGGAACCAGAACCTCTCTTTTGGTTGGTGTAATAGCGGCCGGAATTTCTGCCGTGGTAGGAATATTAGTTGGAACATTCTCGGGTTATTACGGCGGAATTATCGATGAAGCCTTGAGCAAGGTAATTGATGCATTTTTAATGGTTCCTGTTTTTTTCTTGATTCTAATAATAGTAGCAATATTTGGAAGCAATTTACTTTACATCATGCTCGTTATAGGACTCACAACTTGGCCACCAAACGCCAGGATGATGAGAGCACAGGTGTTAAGTCTGAAAGAGAGATCATTTGTAAAGATAGCCAAATCCACAGGAGAAAGCGACATGCGAGTGATCTTTTCGCACATCATTCCTAACGGTGTTTACCCAGTTATTGCTAATAGTGCCCTTCAAATGGGTGGGGCAATTCTTACCGAAGCGGCTCTAAGCTTTCTTGGTTTAGGCGATCCGAATGTGGTGAGTTGGGGAAAAATGATAAACGAAGCCAGGACGTACATGACGTTTGCTTGGTGGACAGTGGTGTTTCCGGGGATATTCATAATCGTAGCGGTTACTGCTTTTTCATTTATAGGTGACGGACTCCAGTATACCATGTACCCCAAACTCAGTAAAGGAATGATAAAAAATTGAAAATCCTTAAAGTGGATAAATTAAGTATAAGGTACAAACTTAAAGAGGGAGAAGTACAAGCAGTTGAGAATGTAAGTTTTGAAGTCAATGAAAGAGACGTTGTAGGAATTGTTGGAGAATCCGGTTCGGGAAAATCTACATTGGCTTATGGAATAATGAAACTTCTGCCCTCGAATGCTTATTTTAAAAATGGTCGGATATACCTGTTTGGTAAAGATATTTTGAAAATTCCCCTTGAAGAGATCAGAAAAAATAGGTGGAAAAAATATTCCATGGTATTTCAAAAATCCATGAACGCCCTTAGTCCTGTTCACAGAATTGGGGATCAAATCAAGGAAGCTCTTACGATACATCAACCATATTTATCCCAAGATGAGATGAAAAAGAGGATGGAAAGAGCTATGAGAATGGTAAATCTTCCCTTAAGAGTTCTAAAAGCATATCCTCATGAATTAAGTGGCGGCATGATGCAGAGAACGATGATCGCCTTATCTCTAATTAATGATCCCAAATTTGTTATATTCGATGAGGCCACAACTGCTCTTGATGTTGTAACACAAGGACAAATTTTGGATGAAGTAAAGAAACTTGTGGAGAATCTGGGACTCACTGCCATATTCATAACCCATGATATAGGGGTGATTGCAGAAATATGCAACAAGGTTGCGGTAATGTATGCTGGTAAATTGATGGAGTTTGGTTCTCTAAAGGAAGTCATTTATCATCCATTACATCCATATACCAAAGCTTTGCTGAAATCACATCCCGATTTCCTAAAGCCTGGTGAAGAAATAAAGGGCATTCGAGGAGCTTTACCTGATCCTCTAAAATCTTTTAGAGGATGTGTGTTTGCTCCCAGGTGTGAATTTGCCTCTGAAATGTGTTTCGAAAGGGAGCCTGAAGAAATTAGCGTTGAAGGCAGAAAAGTATCATGCTTCAATTTAAGCGAGGTAAGCAAATGAAAACAATCGAGGTAAAAAACTTAAAAAAGTATTTTCCCCTGAGAAAACTTGGAAAAAGATACTACATAAGAGCCGTGGATGATGTTTCTTTCTCAATAGAAGAAGGAGAGATAGTGGGAATACTTGGCGAAAGTGGATGCGGAAAATCAACTCTTGGCTTTTTGATAAGCCGGTTGGAAAGAGAAACCGAAGGAGATGTGTTTTTCAGGAATCAAAAGATAAGTGGTACATTACGACTCCCAAAAGATACAAGAAGGCGAATACAATTAATACTTCAAAACCCATATGATTCTTTCGATCCAAGATTTACCGTGGGAGAAAGCTTACTTATTCCTCTAAGAATACACAAAATCGGTTCCCATGATTTGGAGCGAAAAAGGAAGATCTACGAATACATGGAAATGGCAGGTCTCTCTCCTGCGACAAATTACTATGAAAGGTATCCTCATGAACTCAGTGGAGGGCAAGTTCAGAGGCTATCAATTTTAAGGGCAATGCTTCTTAAACCGGACTTTTTGGTGGCAGATGAGTGCGTTTCCATGTTGGATGTTTCAGTCAGAGCGGACGTTATAAACTTTCTTTTGAATTTTGCTTCTCTCTCAAAAACATCCATGATGTTCATAACACATGACATATCTTTAGGAAGCTTTGTCAGTAACCGGATCATCGTAATGTACCTGGGAAAGGTGGTGGAAATTGCAAAAGCAAAAGAAATCGTGAAAAACCCATTGCATCCTTACACGAGAATACTTCTTAGTTACTCCCCGGTTCTTTTCGAAAAGAGAAAAAAAATACCAATAAAAGGCTATGTCCAACCTTTATTGGAAAAGCCAAAGGGATGCAGATTTTTTCAAAGATGCCCTTTTTCTCAAAAAGAATGTTCCGAAATAGATCCAAAATTAGTAGAAATTGAGAAAGGTCACTTAGTTGCGTGTCACGTCGTAAGCTAAGGGAGGAGTTGGTTATGGATATTTTGAAAGAGATTATTCATAAAGTTCCAGACTATTCATCTTTCATGACAGTAGATGAGCTTAACGAGTCTTCAAAAAAACTTGCAGAAAACTACTCAAACCTTGTCGAGTTTTCCGAGATAGGTCGCTCAAGAGATAACAACCCAATATATTGCCTAAAAATAGGTAAGGGTAGCAAAAAAGCTTTGCTTTACGCTTTTCCCCACCCAAATGAACCCATTGGCAGTATGATGCTTGAATACTTATCTGAGAAGTTGGCAAAGGAGGACGCATTCAGAAATCTCTACGATTTTACGTGGTTCATAGTAAAAGTTGCCGATCCAGATGGAGCCAAGTTGAATGAAGGATGGTTCAAAACTCCATACTCGTATTTAAGCTATGTATTGAATTATTACAGACCGGCTGGTGATCAACAAGTGGAATGGACTTTCCCAATAGAGTATAAAACTTTAAACTTTAACGACCCAATACCTGAGACTAAGGCTCTAATGAACGTAATAGAGACGGAAAAACCGGATTTTATATACAGTTTACACAACGCAGGATTTGGCGGGGTTTATTATTACATCACAGAAGAAGCTCACATACTTTACCCCATCTACGAAAAAACAGTTAAAGATCTTGAGTTACCAATGAATCTCGGAGAACCAGAAACTCCTTTCATGAAGAAAATTGCAGATGCGATTTATTCCTTACCGACTACCGAACAAAGCTATGATTACTACGAAAAATATTCCGATAAAGATCCAGCAGAGTTGATTAAAAGTGGTGAAAGTAGCTACGGATATGCAAGAAAATTCAATCCTGGTTTATTTGAGCTTGTTTGTGAAGTTCCATATTACTATGATCCAAGAATAGAAGATACTTCCCAGATCGACAAAAGTAGAAAAGAACTTGTACTTGAGCGGTTGAATTTCTCTGAGAAAGATCACAAAAAAATAAAATCTATCCTGGAACCTATTAAGAGTCTTGTAACGGTTCAAACAAGATTTCAAGAAGCACTTGAATATTTTTTGGAAGTTGGGGAAAAAGCATTAAAGGCAGAAAAGAAATGGGCTGAGACTTCTGACGAATTAAACAGAAAAGCTACGGTTGCAGAAGAATTCGATAATCTTCTTGCTTCGAGAACATATCAACTTTTCAAATGGGGAATTTTAAGACGAATGCTCCTTGCCAACTACGAAAAGACAAGGGAGCCAAAACTGAGTAAGGTGGCAAAAGAGGTGGGTGACCACATCTCTCAAAATTACAAAGAGCTTGAGAAAAATCTAAAATTCAACGTTATTCCGGTAAAAAAACTTGTCCAAGTTCAACTCGCTGCCGGATTATATTCGGCGTTGTATGTTCAGGGAAGAGACCAAAAGAAGTTTGATTTGCAGTGATCCACAGAGCATACTTTGGATGCTTTGATAATACTATTTTAGTCAAAGGGGGAATGTTAAAATGAGAAAGACGGGTACCATCCTTGTGATGATCCTAATTCTGATTGTGGCAGGGGCACTTGCCAATGCGGCTACTACGATAGTTGAGGAGACTATAGGAGAAGTCAACACGCTTGATCCAGCATGGTGCTACGATACATCTTCTGGTGAGGCTATATGGCAAATTTACGAAAATCTTCTCCGTTACAACGGTAGCTCTTTCGTTCCAAAGCTTTCCACAAACGTTCCAAGCGTAAAAGATGGAACTATACTTGACAACGGCAAAACTTATGTTTTTCATATTCGCCAGGGAGTTTACTTTCACAATGGAGATCTTCTCACACCACAAGATGTTGTGTACTCCTTGGAGCGTTCGCTAATATTTGACCGTGGTGGAGGACCTTCTTGGATGCTTGCCGAACCAATTTTCCCAAAAATCAATGGCTCTTACGTTGATAGTATTGAACAATGGGCAACTAAACTCGCTGGTGTTAAAAAATTTGGCGATCTTTTCATAAGTGGAACAAAAACACCAAAGAATGCCAAGTATAAACAAGCACTGATAGGAGCCTTTAAACTAATATCAAAAGCGTTTGAGATTAAGGGAAATGACGTCATTATACATTTGCCACACCTTTATCCACCATTTTTAGCGGCCATTGATACAGTGTATGGCGGCTCAATTCTGGATAAGAAATGGGCAATAAAACAAGGAGCATGGCCGGGTACAGCTGATACTTGGTGGATTTATCATAATCCGAGTCGTGAAAAAGATCCTCTCTATGCTGTCACCAACGGGACAGGACCATTTATGCTTGAAAGATGGTCAAAAGGCAGAGAGATCGTCTTCAAAAGATTTGACAAATATTGGGGAGGTCCTGCAAAGATAGAATACGCTGTGATAAGAAGAGTTAACGAGTTTACAACGAGAAAGCTCGATCTTATACGCGGGAACGCCGACATGATATATGTACCTGCTCAATATCTAAAACAAGTGGAAAACATACATGGTGTGCGTGTCTTGAAGGGTTTCCCGTCTTTGCGGGTTATAGCGATGTTCTTTACATGGACGATTAACACCAAAGGTAACTCTTATGTTGGTTCTGGTAAGTTGGATGGAAATGGGATTCCTCCGGACTTCTTCGCGAACAAGGATGTCAGAATGGGATTCGAATATCTCTTCCCACACAAGACGTACATAAACAGTATTTGGTATGGTCAAGCGATAACTCCCAACGGAGCGCTGCCAACTATAGTTCTTGGATATAATCCGAAGGTTCCACCTACTTATCATCAAGATCTTTCAAAAGCTGCGGAATACTTTAAAAAAGCATACAATGGAGAACTTTGGAAGAAGGGATTTAAGTTCACAATTGTATACAATACTGGTAACGATCAACGAAGAGTTGCATGTGAAATGCTCAAAGCCTACGCCAAAAAACTCAATCCAAAGTTTAGAATAAATATTACAAACGAATTGTGGTCTTCTTTCCTTACGGATTTGCTTGCCAAAAAGTTGCCGATGTACGCAGTAGGATGGGGAGGGGCTGTTGCAGATCCTTACTATTTTGCCCAACCTTTCTATGCTTCTGCTGGAACGCTAAGCATTTTCCTTGGAAAAGCTTATGTGGATTGGGCAAAGGCAAATATGGATTCATATGTTAATGAGTCTATGGAAACGTTGAATCCCGCCAAGCGTGCCGAAATTTACAAAGAATTGAATATCAAAGCTTACAACAACGCACTGTATATTTGGTTGTCACAGCCTCTTACTTTTGAAGTCCAAAGGGCCGACATCAAAGGATGGACTCATAATCCAACAAGACCTGGAATAGATTTTTACCAACTTTCAAAATGATTAGCTGATTCATGCAAAAGGTGAAGAGGGCATTCCGTCTTCTTCACCTTTTCTCCCATTTTATTTAACAGACAAAAGGTAGTACAATATAAAATGAAAATGGACGTTATCATGTCATTTATGTGCGAGCGTGGATTTTTTCAAGAAATAGAGGTGTCAATTTTGTTTGAAGAGATCATCTTAATATTAGGAGAAAACGGTGAAATAAAGCACGCAAACGAACGTGCTTGCACAGTGTATGGTTATTCATATGACGAGATTACAAAAATGAAATTTGAGGATCTTCGTATAAAAAGAATGCCATATGGATATGAAATTCACAAGCGCAAAGATAGCTCAACTCTTGAAGTAAGAGTATATGCACAAAAAATATATGATTTTAATGTAGTTGTGATCCGTGAAAGTGAAAAGACTCTTCTTCACTCTTTGGTGAATGATCTACCATTTGGTGTTTTGATCATAAACAGAGAAGAAAGATGTGTGTATGCGAACGCTTCTACTCAAAAAATGCTTGGTTGGACTAAAGAGGAACTTATGGGTAAAAGCATCCATGACCTTTTGTATCTGGGTGAGTTAAGGATTTCGAAAGGTATTTCTGCCTTTCAAGCTGCGTTTTCTACAGAAGAAACATACAATCAAGAGTGGACTTTTGTATGCAAAAATGGCAGTCCTTTTCATGCACTCGTTTTCTCAGTACCAATTAGTGAATTTGGTGAAACGTCAGGCACACTGATTTTATTTCAAAGCAATGATGAGAATAACAGCATAAGTCACTTAAGATTTGTTGCTTACCATGATGAGCTTACAAGACTTCCAAATCGTTCTCTTTTAAGAGATCGGATAGAACAAGCTATAAGGGCAGCAAAACGCTCTGATGAAAAAATTGCCATACTTTTTCTGGATCTTGATCAATTCAAGCGGGTAAATGACTCTTTTGGTCATCGTGCAGGTGATGCACTATTGCACTTGGTAGCTCAGAGGTTAAAAACAAAGGTGAGAGACTCAGATACCGTTGCAAGGCCCGGAGGAGACGAATTCATAATAGTATTGCGAGCGGTTCATAATGCAAGGGACGCTGCGCGAGTGGCTGAGAAGATCATACAGAGTTTGTCGAGACCTTTTGTGGTTGGTAAACACAAGGTTGTTATTTCTACAAGTATTGGAATAAGCCTTTACCCAGATGATGGAGCAAATGTGGATGAGCTCATTCATAAAGCCGATATGGCCATGTATGAAGCAAAGGCATCTGGTCAAGGTATGTACGCTTTCTACAACATCTCGGCAGATGAAAGAATGCAAAGTGAATTGAGACTGGAAAACGAAATAAGAGCAGCTTTAGAAAGAAATGAATTCAAGCTTTACTATCAACCCATTATTGACTTGCATACCAATGAAGTTACATCTGCCGAGGCTCTTATAAGGTGGCATCATCCAAAACGCGGTCTCATCCTTCCAGACGAATTTATTCCTGTAGCAGAGGAATCGCTCTTGATAAATCATATAGGCAAATGGACTCTCGAGGCTGCTTGTAGGCAAATACATGCTTGGAAAGAGAACGGGGCATCCATGTCTGTAAGCGTAAACGTGACCGCTGCACAGTTTCAACATGAGGAATTTGTTAGCACATTGAGAAAAACACTGCATAAGTTCAAAATAAAACCCAGAGATTTGATCCTTGAGTTAACCGAAAGAGTTGTAATGAGGGAGGATGAAGAGATAAAAACCACGATAAATGAATTAGATTCTGTAGGAATTCACTTTTCTCTGGATGATTTTGGTACAGGTTACTCAAACTTGAAATATTTAAGTGTCCTACCGATCGATATATTGAAGATAGATAGGTCGTTTGTTGAGCACATGATAGATAGTCCAAAAGATAAGCGCATAGTTGAAGCCATTGTTGATCTTGGAAAGCATCTGAAACTCAAAACAATTGCGGAAGGTGTGGAATCTCAAGAGCAAGTGGAAATCCTCAAGCACCTTGGATGCAATGCGGCTCAGGGTTATTACTTCAGCCCACCACTGAAAGCGGAAGAGTTCTGCCACGAATACGTGAAACACTGATTAAAGAAAATTCACAGTAGTTACTCCATTTTCTTTTTTAACATTTATGACCTTCTCTGCCATCTCTCTAAATGTTTCGTCATGTGTTACGACCAAGATTTGTTCCATGTTTTCAAAAAGCTTTGGAAGATATTCAGACAGAGAGTGGCGACGTTCTTCATCCAAATTTACAGTAGGCTCATCAAATACAGCAAATCTCGTCGAGGAAAATGTTTCGGCAAGGGCGGCTCTTATTGCGAGGGCCACTATCATTTGCTCACCGCCTGAAAGAAGGGAAAAGTGCCGATCTGACAATGAATTATTAACAGGGGATATAAGATGGACATCGTAATCGTCATTCCACTTTACAATATCTACCTTTTTGGTAAGAGATCTGTATTTTTCCGTTGCTCTTATTGCGATGAAATTTCTATACCTACTTGCCATCTCGGGGCCCATGACATCAAGCATTTTTCTGATTTCCTCAGCAAGACGCTTTTTCTTTTCTAAGAGTTCCAGGTTCTCCTTTAAGTTTCTTGATTTTCCCTTTGCTCGCCGGAGCTTTTCGAGATCAGACTCCAGAGATTTTATTCTTTCGCTTAAACTCCCAATTCGATTGCTAAGTTCGTTCTTCTTACTGTTCAATGAGGTGAGCTCTTTTTCGAGAAATGATATTTCTTCCTCACTATAAGAATTTGAGATCTTTTCGATTTGTATCAACGCATTTTCAAATGCGACCTTTGCATTCTTAAGTTCATTGGCTGTATCTTCAACTTTTTTGCGAATCTCATCGATATTCTTTGCAATGCTGATGTTTTTCATGTACTCATCGTGAGATAGCTTAAGTTGGCTCATGGCATTTGAAAGTTCAAAGTAGCGCCTTTTTAGCTTCTCAAGTTTTTCTCTCGCTGGCAAAAAAGAGGTTATTTGGGATTTCAGAATCACCATTTTAGCACTCAGTTCATCAACCTGATGCTCATAGTTCTTGATTTTCACTTCACAGTTTTCTATTTCATCACTATGCGCTTTTTTCTCTTTTTCCAGTGAAATAACATCCTTTCTCAGATCGGACATTTGAAATTCTATTGATTTCACCTCAGCCGCGTTTTTTTGAATTTTTCCACTAAGATCTCTCAAATATGAATTGACGTATTCTCTAACATCTAATGGCTTTAAATCGGTAGCATCGATCAAATTTTTAAGAGATAGCTTAAGTTCGTTGATCATCCTCTCCTTTTCGTGAAGCAGTTTTTGAAGCACTTGTTTTCCCTTTTCACTTTCCTCTTTTTCAAATTCAACTTTTGAAATCTTGCTCTTTAAATCTTGCAATTTTCCAGATTCTTTTTGAAGTGTGCTTATTTGGGCGTCAAGAGAAAAGATTTCACCCTTGAGCTTTTTTATTTTTTCGTCGAAGTATTCTGATGCATCTTTTCCTTTGATATTAAGGCACTTTTCTTGCAATATCGGACACATGCCATTCTTAAGTGAACCCTTTGAGTTTTCAAGGGTGTTCAGTTTTTCTCTTAACTCTACTTTCTTTTCCTTGAAGGTTTCCAGTTCTTTCTCTTTCTTCTCAAAGAATTCAAGCTCACAATTTAACTTTTCAATTTCCCTAAGAAAATCCACGTTCTTTATACGCTTAGAAACTATTTCTATCCTTCCGTTTATTTTAGAAAGTGAATCCGAGATCTTCTGAACTGCCTTCGAGAGCGCTTGAGCCGATTTGAGCTTTTCTGAGATTTCGTCCTTCTCGATCAGCTTCTTTGTTTTTTCTTCTTCCAAGTTCTTTAGCATTCTCTTTTTGTTATCTATCTTGTCATCAAGTGCGTGAATAGCCTCTTTGTATTTTTCTACATTCTCATTTTCATGCAATATCTCAGATTTGGCCCTTTCGATCGCGTTTTTGACTTCAATTAACTCTTTTTCAAGATCACCAAGCTTTTTCACATCATCTTCTGCGACCGTTTGCTCTTTCTCTATTTCTTTGCTTTCTCCTTCTAAAAGCTCAAATTTCTCATACTGAGGCCTTGATTTTTCGCATATCTTTTTTGCGGTTTGAGCGCTCTCAAGCCGTTTCTGATTTTCTTTTAATGCGCTTTCAAGTCCTTGTATTTTCTCGAAGATGCTGTTTTTCTTTTCAGACAGTTGAAGATGCAATTCACGGTTTTTTCTGAGCAAATTCAACTTTCTTTTCCGTTCGATTTCAGTCTTTTCCACTTCGCTAAGTTTTTCTTTAATTTCTTTTAGCTCTTCTTTCGATCTTAAAATCTCTTGCGGTGTTGTCAAAAGTTCCTCAATTTGCTTTTCCAAAATGTTCAAACCACCGTTTATCTCGGACATTTTTGATGCTACAACTTCAACGTATTTTTTCATCTCTTTTGATGATATTTCTTTGTAGATCTTGGTGTTGAAAAGATCGTTAAAAAATGCTTTTCTTTCTGAAGGCGAATCTAAGAAAGCCGAAGTCATATCGTTTTGAGACGCCGTGATGATACGTTTGTAGACTTTCTTGGGTTCTCCTCTTATGCTTAGGAGGCTTTGTAAAAGTGAAAGAACTTCATTTTGTCCTCTCCATTTCCTGTTTGTTTGAGAAATAACTTCCCAGCTCGTCTTTCTTGGGTCTATCTTTCGAATAACACTGTATTCAAGGCCATCGGATGCCACGAAGTCGACACGAATGTTGGCAAAGTTAGCATTGTTGAAATTGATTATAAAATCCCCATGACTTCCGTCTTCTTTTAAACCAACAAAGGCAAATCCAAGTGCTTGGAGTATACTCGATTTCCCCGCTCCGTTTGCTCCAAGAATTAGATTAAGTCCTCTAGAAAATTCGATTGAGGTTTCAACGTGGCTTCTAAAATTCTCAAGTCTTATTCTCTTAACGTACATCTCTGTCACCATCTATTATTTCACTCAAAAGTCTGTCTATCGTTTCAATAGCTCCGTCTTCGTCGTTTAGGTCGTGGTATTTTTTCAAACTTTCCAATGCATTAGCAATTTCCTTGGAATAAGCTGCCAATTTGGGATTTTTGGCGATCACGTCTTCTTCTATCACTTCCAGATCTTGACTTTCACTATCTGTTGCACCGCTCTTTCCCATAGAAATGAAGACATTGGCCTTAAGCGCTCCCATTTCTTCGATCTCTTTCTCCACATCAGAAACATTAACCTCCAAAAATGAGCCAAATGGCACTTTTACTTCTACCACATAGAGTGATCCAGCTTTAACAGGATACAAGTTTAACTTTTCTTCAAGACGTGAGTAAAATTCATCCGCGCTCCCGTTTTCCAAAGAAATCGATACATTAATCTTTAGCCGCTTCTTCGATTCACGAAACTCAAACTCCTTAGTAGCGCTATCATAGATGAAAAAACCCTTTTCTCCATTTTCTTTTATGTCCCAATATTCCGGCGCACCAGGAACAAACATTTTAAAACGATCGTAGATGTGTCTTGTGTGAATATGACCGCCCGCGATGTATTCACACTTTCCGTTCAAAGGCTCAAGGGTTTCCTCCTTTACACAACCTGGAACTTTGTCTGGATCCCCGATCGCTGTGTGAGCCAGGAGCACATTTGTTTTTGAAGAATCAAGTTGATTCGCAATAGCTTCAAAGTACTGCTGAAAAGAGAATCCTTGATATCCCATTCCATAGAATCTTACACCGTTTATTTCCACCATCGCTCCAGAATTTCCATCCCATTTTGGGAAATTAACACTTCCATCTTCTAATGTGAAAGGTTTTAAAAGATAAAGCAAACTTTCGCGTGACAGATATTCTAACCAAGATCTGCCCTCTATTGTAAAAAGCCTGTCGTGATTTCCCTCTATTGCTATTACAGGAATATTCTTTTTCTTCAACCTCAAAAGTAGGCTTTCAGCCCGTTCCAACACATCTGGTGAAAGTTCACGTCTATCAAAAAGGTCTCCAGCTATGAGAAAGACGTCCACAGAAGTTTTAAGGGCGAATTCAATTATCCAATCAAAGGCGTTGAAATAATCCTCATATCTTTGATTTGAATAATCCGAAAGAGCAGAGCCAACCGGTCTTCGCCCAAGGTGAATATCTGAGCAGTGCAAAAATTTCATTCACAGTCACATCCCTAAAGTCTTAAAAGCACTTAAGAACAAGAATTTTCCACGTTTATTTTCTCTCGTAAAGTCCTACTAACTCTCCTTGTTGAAGGATATGCCCTTTCATCGCTTTTTCTAAAGCCCTTTTGGACGCTCCTGGTTTCAACACGAGTTTTGAATCAAGAGCGTATATTTTGAAGTGATAATGGTGAACACCATGACCTCTCGGTGGACAAGGACCTCTATATCCTATGCTTCCAAATCCACCTTTCCCTTGTGTTATCTCTATTGGAATTTTGACATCAGGCTTTCTTGGAATGGCATCGGGAATTCCGCCTGTTGGAGGAATATTCCAGGCTACCCAATGTACGAAAGTCCCGATAGGAGCATCTGGATCGTCCATTATGACTGCTAAACTAACAACTTTTTCATCGATTCCCTCGATCTTCAAAGGTGGATTCACATCTTCGCCCTCACAGGTATATTTTGTAGGTATAAATTTGTTGTTCCCAAAAACAGAAGTGACTTTGAGAAACATTTTTTCCTCCCTCCTTTGACAGCAAGAACAATGGATACTCATAACCATTTTATCACTTTTGAAGAAAGTAAGATATAATCATTTGTGCAATTACCTTTGAAACACATAAATGGAGATGATAAAATGTCTTCAATTCTCGAAATAATAGGTCCTTCAATGATAGGCCCTTCAAGCTCTCACACTCTTGGAGCCATGAGAATATCCAGATTTGCCTATAACCTCGTTGGCTCTATACCTCAAAAGGTAATTTTCTACCTTCATGGCTCCTTTCAAGATACTTACATAGGTCATGGAACGTGGCTTGCTCTCATTGCTGGGCTTTGTGGAATAAAAACCGATGAACCTCGGGTGTCAAAAGCAAATGAAATAGCCAAAAATCTTGGCATGGAATATGAATTTGAGCCGATCGATCTCGGAAATGTGCATCCGAATACCGTGAAGATCGTAACTTACAAAGACAATGCGCATCATGAAATTATAGGTTCTTCAATAGGTGCTGGAAGAATTGTCATAACATCCATAGATTCGGTTGGATGTGAGTTGAATGGAGAATATCCTACACTTTTAATAGAGAATGAAGATATACCAGGAGCTCTAAGTTCGATAATAAGAACAATTTCCATAAACGGAACGAATATAGCAAGGCTCAATCTTAACAGAGCAAGCAAATACTTGAAACTCGCAAGTGCGGTAATAGAACTTGACAATGAAGTGCCAAATTCTACAATTAAATCGTTGAAAATGCTTGATGTTGTCAAATCGGTGATGTACGTAAAACCAATATAAGAGGTAAAAGCATGAATGTAAACAGTTTTTCCGAGCTTGTTGAAATTTCCGAAAAAACAGGAGTTCCTCTCGATAAAGTTGTGCTCCACTGGGAGATGCTTGATACTGGTAATGCACCAGAGAAAATTGTCGAAGAGGCATCTAAACTCCTTGCTATTATGGAAGAGGAATATGAATCAAAAAAAGGCAAGACCTTCAAAACACTTGTGGGATTGACCGGAACAAATTCAAAAAAGATGCTCGAATATCTTCCAAATACGATAATCGGAGAAAACGCATTCACCGCTGCCACGATCGCGATCACAATGGCGGAAAGCAACGCCGCAATGGGAAAAATTGTGGCATGTCCCACTGCTGGAGCAAGTGGAGTTATGCCAGGGGTCCTTCTAACGCTTGAAAAGTTGGGTGTTGAGCGTCAAAAGCTCGTGTCGGGGTTAATAGTTGCTGGTGCGATAGGAAAGATAATATCAAAACGAGCTTCTCTTTCTGGTGCAGAATCGGGATGTCAGGCAGAAATAGGAAGTGCGACAGCCATGGCTGCTGGCGCCGCCACACATGCGACTGGTGGTACGCCAACGCAAGTTGCCAACGCAGCTGCACTTTCTTTGAAATCACTCATGGGACTTGTGTGCGATCCGGTTGGCGGATTTGTCGAAGTTCCTTGCGTGAAAAGAAATGCTTCCGGAGCAGTTATCGCACTTCTCTTTTCAGATATAGCAAAAGCGGGAGTCGAAAGTGTCGTACCTTTTGATGAGGTTGTGGATGCGATGGGAAAAGTTGGAAGATCGATGCCTGAATCCCTTCGTGAAACTGGAAAAGGCGGTATAGCTGACACCCCAACAGCAAAGAAAATCGTTCAGGACTTTTCAAACAAGTTCAAGCTGTGAAGTAATTAAGTTACACGCCATTTGCTAATTCGTGAGTACCTTTCAGGACATCGTTGAGTGATATAATTAGGTTTGAAAATTCTTTTAAAACTAACGAATTATGAAGTGATCAAATTGAAAAAAACACTTTCTTTTGTGATTCCCATTGCTCTCATAGTTGTCCTCGTCTTTGGAATATTTATCATAAGAAAATTAAGCGCTCAAAACTTTTCGTACGTTTCTCAGCTAAATGTTTCGGGGGAATGGGATTTTTACTTGAAGATTCCGCCACAACCCAACATAAGCATAAGCTATTATCACGGAAAATCCGCTCCATCTTCCACACTTATACGCTTTGAACAAATGGGGAATGTTTTATGGATTCCAAATGTTGGGGAAAATGGTATGGGCTACATAGATAATCAAAAAATACATTTCAGCTATTTGATAACCCAAGGAAAATTTTTCATACTCTACACTTTTGACGGTACAATCTCTGAAGACAGTAAATCCATGAGTGGTCATTTTACCATTAAGGTTTATAAATTCAC
>JALSLY010000047.1 GCA_026988035.1 Thermotogae bacterium | reverse complement strand
TCCTAAAAACATCGAAAAGGGGGTAAGCCTCATGAAAGGAAAACTCATCAGGTTCATTCTTGTATCTGGAGGGCTCTTGAGCCTCATCATGGCTGCCGTTGGCAATGTGAGATGGGGTTGAGATAAAAACGCCATTATTCTAAAAAATTAGAGGGGTGAAGTCTTGAAAAGATCGCTGAATTTTTATGTAGCATCAATCGTGATAGGCGCCGGGTTGCTCTTTGGCGCCCTCCTCTTGTGGCAGCACATCTCTGAACCGTGGTGGGTGATTGTAATATGGGCGATGAGTGGCTGGCTCTCCGATTTATATCCCGTTGAGATGAGAAAGATCAATGGGAACACGATGCTTTTAGGTTTGGGAATGACGTTCAACCTTTCGGCGGCCGTTTTATTCTCACCTGCAACAGCCGTGATCGTGGGTTTGATAGCTGGTGCTCCGGCTCTTAAACCCCCAAAGTGGTACAAAGCGCTTTTTAACGCAGCTCAAATATCTATTTCAACGGCAGTAGCGTCGATTATTTATCACCTCATATACCCGATGGGCTCACATGAGATCATCAAAGTTTTAGTGGTAGCTTTGGCACTTGCATCGTACGCGCTTGTGAATAATATTCTCGTTTCAGGTGCTATAGGTTTTGCGTCTGGTAGAAAGTTCTTGGGGATCCTAAAAGATGTGATCATAGATTTTTTTGGTGTGAGCATATTTGTGGCATTGGCGATAGCCTACATTATTATTTACCTCTATCCATACATTGGCCTGTGGGTTATACCTATAGCGCTTGGTCCCCTTTTGGTAATCAGGTTTGTTATCGATCTTTACAAAAAGTTTCTAAATTCAAAGGTAGAATCAATGTATGCTCTGCTTAAAGCGCTTGAAGAGAAAGATCCGTACACCGCTGGGCACGGTGAAAGAGTCGCGCTTTACACCGAGATCATCGCGGCAAGGCTTGGTATAGATGGAAAGCGACTCGATGATTTAAAGATAGCCGCCCAACTTCACGACGTTGGGAAAATAGGAGTAAGGGACAAAATACTCAACAAACCCGGCCGTCTGGATGTTGGTGAATTTGAAGAGATAAAGATGCATCCGTTAAAGGGTGCCGAAATCCTTGGGGAGGTACCGTCGTTTAAAAGGATAATTCCATGGGTTAAATATCACCATGAACATTGGGATGGAAGCGGTTATCCAATGGGTATTAAAGGTAAAAAGATTCCATTAGAGGCGAGAATCATAGGAATTTCAGATGCGTACGATGCGCTGACAACGAAAAGAGCTTATCGAGATGCCTTTACTCCACAAAAAGCCCTTGAGATGATAAAAAATGAAAGTGGAAAAGCGTTTGATCCGGTTGTGGTGGCTGCATTTTTAGATGTGATCGAAGAAATAAACGAAGTGAGAATTGAGAATTCTCCCAAGTACAATGAGGTGAAAGGTTGATTTTTTTATACATATTTGCAATCGCTGTGCTGTGCTCGTTGATATTCAAAAGAAGCCTTTGGAATCCCTTGAATACAAATTTTAAGTGGTTTTACCTTGTTTTTATTCCTTTTGCTTTGGAATTGCTCGTGGTCTTTGGGAATATTGGAAATGTTTCCGGATACATAACATCCATAGCATATCTAACGTTGGCTGTTTTCTGCATTGCAAATTGGCGTGTAAAGGGTTTTCCATTTGTAACAATTGGTGTTTTGTCAAATTCTCTTGTGGTTTTGGCGAATGAAGGCAAAATGCCCGTTTCAAAACACACACTTCTTCTTGCTGGACTTCCACCTACCATGATCGATGCCAAACATGTATTTTTAGGAAGCGGTACTGTTTTTCCGTTTTTAGCGGATGTGATCCCAATAAATTTTCTCAATTTGCACTACGCATGCAGTGTAGGGGATCTTATGGTTTACACGGGGCTTTTCCTTATATTTTATTTAAACGCCCCAAATAGGCTAAAGGAGAAGAAATATTGATGCTTGTGGTCCAAAAGTATGGTGGCACATCGGTAGAGACACCCGAAAAAATCTTAAGCGTGGCTCAAAAGGTTTCTCAGGCTTACGATGAGGGGAATCAGATCGTAGTGGTAGTTTCTGCCATGGGGAAGACTACAAATTATTTGATAGATCTGCTTCACAAGGTGAATCGCGATCCAAACCCTCGAGAGTATGATATGGTAGTCTCAACTGGCGAACAAATTTCGATAGCACTCCTTGCCTCGGCAATGTCAAAAATGGGAAAGCAAGCGGTGTCTCTGACTGGATTTCAAGCTGGAATAGATACGGATTCAAATCATGCTCGAGCTAAGTTGAAGCGAGTGTACCGTGGCAAAATATTGTCTCTTTTGGATGAAGGGAAGATTCCTGTAATAGCTGGATTCCAAGGTGTCAGCCCCTCGGGTGATATAACAACACTTGGTCGAGGTGGATCGGATACAACCGCAGTGGCGATTGCTTACGCTCTGGATGCCGATGTTTGTGAGATATACACAGACGTTGACGGAGTTTACGCTGCTGATCCACGTTATGTTGAAAACCCAAGGCACATAGAAAAAATATCGTATGATGAAATGATAGAAATGGCTGCGCACGGTGCAAAAGTGCTTCATTTAAGAGCGGTGGAACTTGCAAGAAGATATCGTGTTCCGCTAATTGTTAGACATGCACACATTGGTGGAAGGGAAACACGTATTGGGGAGGTAGAGAAGATGGAGGAACCGCTTGTTCGCGCTTTAACTGTGGATGAAGGAATTGCAAAAGTTGTCTTGGAGCGTGTTTTAGACAAACCTGGCATTGCCGCGAAAATTTTCAAAAAACTTGCAGATTACCAGATTTCTCTTGATATGATCGTCCAGAGCATGCATAAAGATGGGAGAAACGATGTGGCGTTTACCGTGGCAAAGGATGATTTGCAAGACACTCTCAACGCGATGAACGAAATCAAAGATGAAGTTGAGGCAAAAGCTGTGCATTACGATGATACCATTGCCAAAGTGTCTATCGTGGGTGTCAACATTTTAGGTTCTCCTGAAATTATATATGGTATGTTCAACACGATTGCTTCTGAAGATGTTAATATAGATATGATAAGTTCTTCAAACAGTAGAGTGTCGTGCATTATTTCCAAATCGAAAATTGGAAAGGTTGCAGATGCCCTGGCTGAAAGATTTAAGTTAAAAGCTCTTTAGTGTCATACTAAACTAACAATGTTGCCCTGAGCTGACGAGAGGTCATTTTAAACTGATAACAAATTATCCTAAGCTTGACTCAAAATCTTGTATTTTAGGATCTTATGTTCGTCCCAAGCTCTATAAAAATGAGATTACGGGGCGCGCTTGTATTTTTGTGCTATGTACACAAAGGAAAGGTGTGTAGTTTGCAAAGAGATGCCGCTGTGGTGAATTTTAAGGATGGTTATCTTATTCACACTTGTGACTCGGCAGGAGGAATAGGAGAATTGGAACACGATTCATTAAATGTTCCGATTGAGACTGTTGCATTGTTCACATTCAGAACCGCATTAATGGAAAATATTTCCCTCGGTGCCATGCCTTTAAGCGCAAGTGTAAGTTTTTCAAATTCCCCACGATACGTTCAAAGTGCCATTAATGCCTTAAAAAGTTTTGCCGATTTCAATGTTAGGGGAGTGCAATTCGTTTTTTCCATGGAAAAGAATTTCAAGACCTCTCAAACCGGAATAGGTGTTGGAATCGTTGGATTCACAAAAAAACTTAAAATTTCAGGGGCAAAAAGTGGCGATGCTGTTTACATTATCGGGATGCCAAAAGTTGGTAAGGAAGTGTTAGAAAGCGAAGAAGAAATAGTAAGTGTGAAAGAGATGTTTGAGTTGATCGATTGCCGGGACGTTGGAGAGATCATACCAGTAGGCTCAAAGGGAATTTTGGAAGAGGCAAAGCTGCTCGCGAAAAATAGCAATCTCAGTTTGGTGATCGAGAAGAACGAAGATTGGCTCTTCAAAAGCGCCGGTCCAGCAACATGTGCTGTCTTTTGGGCAAAGAAGGCACCGAATTTCAAGAAAAATATTCAGCGCATAGGATATCTTAGATAGGAGGCAGAAAAGAATGTCAAAAGCCAAGAAGTTAACGTTTATGGCTATTTTTATTGCACTTGCTTTTGTTGGAGCACTTATAAAAATCCCCAGCCCAATAGGAACAGTCGGATTTGATTCAACAGCAGGCTACCTTTCTGTTTTGTACATCGGATATTTACCTGGTGCAATAGTTACCGCCCTCGGATATCTGTTAATTGCAGCAAGTGCTGGATTTCCTCTTGGAATCCTCACAATTGCGATATCTGCTGAAATGTTTCTCATAGCCATGGCGTACAAATATTTCTACGAAATTAACGTTGTTTTGGGACTCAGCATTGCTACCATTTTAAATGGAGTGATCGCGCCGCTGATCGTTTTGCCTATTGGAGGGTGGGGATTGTATGTTGGATTGCTTCCATCTCTAACAGTAGCAAGCTTTGCTAATTTGATCGCTTCATCTGCTATCTACGAGGCATTAAAAAGAATCATGCCGCTCCACTTACACCCAAGAAAAACTTCACGCCTTTTTCCAAAACGTCTTCATCAACATCAAAGGTAGGACTATGATGTGGGCTAATAGTGCCCCTTTTTTCGTTTCTTATCCCAAGAAATAAAAATGCCCCCGGCACCTTTTCAAGGTAGAACGCAAAATCTTCTCCGCCCATGCCCGGCATTGTCTCAACGAATTCGAAATTTAATTTTTGGAGTACATTGATAGCAATGTCCACGGCTTCTTTGGAATTGATAACTGGTACGGTTAAATTTTCAAGTTTTACATCTAAATCTGCTCCAAGAGATTTGGCTAATTTCTTGAGATTTCTTATTTTAGCGAATATCTTTTCTCTCATATCTTCTGAGAACGTTCTGATCGTTCCAAGAATTTCGGCTTTTTCTGGAACTACATTGAAAGCATTTCCGGAATTGAAAGCGGTAACGTTTACCACAGCACTTTCTACAGGGTCCATATTTAGTGGGTGAATCTTGTAGAGTTCGTTTACGATTGTTGCACCAATAGCTATTGGATTTATAGTTTCATGGGGAAAAGCAGCATGACCTCCATTTCCGCTTACGGTTAGTTTCATTTCGGATGCCCCGGCCATTAATGGCCCGTTCTTTACTCCGAAGACGCCGGATTTGGTTTTGGCCCACACATGTATTCCGAAAATCATGTCAACTCCTTCAAGGGCTTTGTGTTTGATCATAAACTTGGCTCCACCTATTCTTTCTTCAGCCGGTTGAAAGATGAGTCTCACATTTTTCTTCGGTTTGACTTCTGCCATGTATTCAGCGGCTGTTAAGAGCATAGCAGCATGTGCATCATGACCACATGCATGCATTCGTCCAGGACTTTTTGAACCGTAAGTTCTACCGCCCACTTCTTGAATTGGAAGTGCATCAATATCGGCTCTGAGGGCAGTGGTTTCCGAAGCACCAACATTAATATCAGCTATTATCCCAGTCTTGACTTTTTTAAAGGGAATCCCGACTTTTTCGAGACGCTGTGCAATGTAATCAGATGTTTCGTACTCTTCAAATCCCAATTCCGGATGTTGATGAAACCATCTTCTGTGTTCTATAACTCTTCTTGATATATTCACAATGATTCCTCCTCACTCAAAGCTCTATTCCAATCCTTTGTTCGACGCCTTCGGTGTAGTAATGTTTGACTTCCCGCATTTCTGTGACAAGGTTTGCCATATCCTTTATTTTAGGCGTTGCATAACGACCTGTAAGAATGACTTCGGTTCCTTCTGATTTTAATGATATTAAATCAAGAACGTCAGATTCAGATATTAAGTCAAAATAAACAGCAACATTTATCTCATCCAACACGACAATATCGTATTTGCCACTTGATACTTTTTCTTTGGCAAGCTCCAAAGTTTTCTTTGCGGCTTCGCGATCTTCTTTTTTTGGTTTGCCTATTATGAACTCCGGTCTCCCTCCTTGGAAAAACTCTATTCCAAGTTTTTTTAGGCTCTTCATTTCGCTTGTCGGTTTGCCCTTCATAAACTGAAGGAAGAACACTTTCAAACCAGCTCCTGCCGCTCTTACGCTTAAACCAATAGCCGCTGTGGTTTTTCCCTTGCCATTTCCGGTGTATACCTGTACATATCCTTGTTTCAATGTTATCACCTCGTGATTATAAAGTTTGAATAACAAAAACAAAGGCGGGCATTGCCCGCCTTTGTGTGCATTTTCTTATTTTAGCATTGGTATGTCTATACCTTTTTCTTTGGCGGTTTTTATCGCTATTTCATATCCAGCATCTGCATGGCGAGCAACGCCACTACCTGGATCGTTGTTAAGAACTCTTGAAAGTTTCTCGTCTTCTAACTTTGTTCCATCTGCTACACATACCATGCCAGCATGTATGGAGTATCCTATGCCTACTCCTCCACCGTGATGAACGGAAACCCATGTAGCTCCAGATGCGGTGTTAAGAAGAGCGTTTAATATAGGCCAATCAGCTATAGCATCGGAGCCATCCTTCATAGCTTCTGTTTCTCTGTATGGAGAAGCTACTGCTCCGGTATCGTGATGATCTCTTCCAATAACTATTGGAGCTTTGAGTTTTCCATCCCGTACCATTTTGTTTATTTCAAGGCCAAATTTTTCTCTTTCTCCTTGGCCAAGCCAGCATATTCTTGCTGGAAGCCCCTGCCAATTGACTTTCTCATGTGCCATTTTTATCCAACGCTTTAGGTGATCATCGTATGGGAAAAGTTTTAAAACCACTTCATCTGTTTTGTATATATCTTCTGGATCTCCTGAAAGCGCAGCCCACCTAAACGGTCCTTTGCCTTCACTAAAAAGTGGTCGAATATACTCAGGAACGTAACCAATGATTTCAAAAGCATCTTTCGCACCTTGGTCGTAAGCGTTTCTTCGTATGTTATTTCCATATTCAAAAGCTTTAGCTCCTCTTTTTTGCATTTCCACCATAGCTTCAACGTGTTCCACCATTGACTCATAGACACGTTTGAGATATCCTTTTTTATCCCTTTTTCTCATTTCGTCAGCTTCTTCAATACTAAGACCTTTGGGAATGTAACCGTACAGTGGATCATGCGCAGCTGTTTGATCTGTTACAATGTCAGGAATAAATCCTTCTTTCACCATTCTTGGAAGCACATCCGCAGCATTGGCTAACAATCCAATCGATAATGGTTCTTTTTTTGCAGCAGCTTCTTTTGCCATTTTCAAAGCTTCTTCATAAGAATCTGTCCATGTGTCGAGATAATGTTTTTCAAGTCTCCGATCTATCATACGTTTATCCACTTCAACTGTTATGACAACTCCATCATTGAGTGTAACTGCTAAGGGCTGTGCGCCTCCCATTTCTCCCAGTCCTGATGTAACGGTGATCTTTCCTGCAAGAGAGCCTCCAAAATATTTTTCAGCCACCGCATAGAAAACCTCGTAAGTACCTTGAAGTATTCCCTGTGTTCCTATGTATATCCAACTTCCAGCTGTCATCTGTCCAAACATGATAAGTCCTCGTTCTTCGAGCTCTCTGAAATATTCCCAATTTGCCCACTTGGGAACCAACAATGAGTTTGCTATCAAAACTCTGGGAGCCCATTCGTTGGTTTTAAAAACTGCAACCGGCTTTCCGGATTGAACCAGCATAGTTTCGTCAATATTCAATCTTTTAAGTGTATCTACGATCGCATTAAAAGCTTCCCAGTTTCTCGCCGCGCGCCCTGTGCCTCCATAAACTATAAGATGCTCCGGATCGCGTGCGACTTCCGGATCAAGGTTGTTCATGATCATTCGCATTGGGGCTTCTGTTTGCCAACTTTTACAAGAGATTTCAGTTCCCCTTGGCGCTTTAACGGTTTTTATCATGTTTGCTCCCTCCCTTTCGTGATCAAATCAATTTTACACCAAATCGAGGCTAAAAACCTATAATTGTGGTTTTTTATATAACAAGACTAAATACCAAGATAACTTTCTTTGATTTTTGAATTGTTCTTCAATTCCGTAGCAGTACCAGACATAACGATCAAACCGTTTTGCATAACGTAAGCCCTGTCGGCTATATTTAAAACTTCATTGGTGTTTTGTTCGGCTATCAAAACAGTTACATCTTTTGATTTCAAGCTGTGAATAGCTTCCATAACTTCATCCACAAGTTTTGGCATGAGTCCCATTGAAATCTCATCTATGAGAAGTATTTGAGGAAACGACATGAGGGCTCGTGCTATTGCAAGCATCTGACGCTCCCCGCCAGAAAGAGTTCCGGCAATTTGACGATATCTTTCTCGCATTCTTGGGAACATTTGAAAGACTTCATTCATCTTGTTATCGATCTTGGATTTGTCCTTTATACGGTAAGCACCAAGAAAAAGATTTTCTTTAACTGTGAGATCTCTAAAAATTCTTCCCCCTTCCGGGACGATTGCCAAACCAAATGCTGCTTTCTTCCAAGGTGGTAAGCTTGTGATTTCATGATCTTGCACAAATATTTTTCCTTCTTGTGGTGTGACAAATCCCATTATCGTGTTTATCAATGTAGTTTTTCCAGCGCCATTGGCTCCTACTATTGCCACGATCTCATTTTTCCCAACATAAATTGATACATCCTTTACAGCCGCGATCTTTCCATAGGAAATTGACACATTTTCTACCTTAAGCATTTTTATCACCTTTTTTGTGTTTTCTGCCAAGGTACGCTTCTATGACCTGTGGATTTGATGCCACTTCAGACGGTACTCCTTCGGCGATCTTTGAGCCGTGGTCCAGGACTACAATCCTTTTCGCTATATTCATTACGAATTTCATATCATGTTCTATTAATAAAATGGATATTCCATTCGAATTTATTTTCTCAATGTATTCTTTCAACTGCATGCTTTCTTTTTCATTAAGTCCCGCAGCTGGTTCGTCAAGAAGCAAAAGCTTTGGTTCAAGGGCAAGTGCACGTGCGATTTCAAGCCTTCTTTGCATACCAATTGGCAGATAACTTGCCATCTTATCAAATTCGTCATCGAGATAAGCGTCTTTCAGCAACTCCATCGCTTTGCTAATAGAGCTGTTCTCCCGCGGGGAGTGCGAAAAAACGGACAGGTTTGTATAGAACGATTTTCCAAGAGGCACAAGCACATTTTCAAGTACTGTCATTTTTCCAAATGGTCGGACTATTTGAAAGGTTCTTCCTATTCCCATTCTGGCGATCTGGCTTGTTCGTTTCCCACTTATTTCTTTTCCGTCGAAAAAAATCTTTCCGATGGATGGTTTGAATACACCCGTTATAAGATTAAAAAGTGTGGTTTTCCCAGCACCATTTGGGCCTATCAGAGCTAAGAGCTCACCTTTTAGAATCTCAAAACTTACAGAATTGACGGCAATAAGTCCGCCAAAATGTTTTGTAACTCGATCAATTTTCATTATTTTTTGCAACTCTATCACCTTTTTTGAAAATCCTTGTCCATTTCCACGTTATTGAACGATCTCCAAGCAAACCTGATGGGATAAAAATCATGGTAAATACTATTATTAAACCATATATGAGCATCCTGTAATCGCTAACAAATCTCAAATATTCTGGCAAGAAGATTAAAAGTACTGCTCCGAGTACAGCACCTCTTATGGTTCCTATTCCCCCAAGAACTATCATGGTCATGATCTCTATCGATTTGCTGAATGAAAAATTACCTGGAAATATGACACCCATATAATGAGCCCATAAGTTACCTGCCAAGCCTGCAAAAGCTGCTGAAATTGTAAACGCATATATTTTAAAGCGGGCTACACTTATAGTCATTGCCTCAGCTGCTTCTTCATCTTCTTTTATTGCTTCAAAAGCAACGCGTATGTATTTCTTTGACATCCAATATACAAATAAAATTGTGAACGTGGCCCATCCAACAGCGTACAAAAAGTATTCAAAGGTGTTCATGGATTCTCCAAAAAGAGAGGGTCTCGGTATTCCCAACAAACCATACGGTCCACCAAAAAAAGGAGTGTATTTGAAAAGAGCAACGACTACAAAATTTATGCCAATTGTTACTAATACAAGAAAATCGCTGTGAACTCTAAGGCTTGGCAATCCAAGCAATGCTCCCACCAAGGCAGTTATAAGAATGCTTAAAGGTAAAGCTGTCCAATAATTGAAACCAAGGTTTACAGTAAGTGCTGCGGAAACGTACGCCCCAATTCCAAAAAGTGCAGCATGGCCTAAAGAAACTTGACCAGCATATCCTGTTAGGATGTTTAAACTTATCGCAAGAATCGTGTAAATAGATGCAAATATTCCAAGAGTCATCAAATAGCCCATCTCTATCGCTCCTTTCTTCCAAAGAGGCCGTTGGGTAGAAAGATCAAGAACAAAATCATCACAAGGAATCCTATTGCATCTCTTGGAAGAAAAAATCCTTTCCATGCCACAAGGAAAACCTCTGCTGCGGCTAACAAAAACCCAGCAATTACGCTTCCCTTAAGGCTTCCAAATCCACCAAGCACCACAACAACGAAGGCTTTGTAAGAAACAGTGCTACCCATGGTGGGATAAACACTGTTATCGTATACTCCAACAAGTGTGCCGGCTACTGCTGCAAGAGCGGAGCCCATGAAGAAAGCAAGTGCAATTGTCAGCTTTGTATTGACACCAACAGCTGCTGCCATTTGTGAATCATTTGCGCAAGCTTTCAATCCCACGCCAATTCTTGTTTTATTTAAAACAAAGTAAAGTCCAATGAGAATGATTCCTGTGATTATCAATATGAGCATTTGAAGTGGAGATATGTAAAAGTTACCAGCTCTTATGTAAGGAATTGGAATAGAAATGGAGAAAGGATATTTATAGGGTCCATAAATAATTCTATAAAGATCCTGCATAGTTATGAACAACCCAACGGATACAATGAGAGGGACTATTCTCTCTTCTTTTAAAACGAATTTGTACACGTATCTGTACATCAGTGCACCCAAGAATCCGGAAATAATAGCTGATAGAATGAGAGCTATCCAAAAGTTTCCGGTGACTTCCATAATACTCAATGACAAAAATGCGCCTAAAGTGTAAATTCCTGCGTGTGCTATATGAAGCACACGCAGGATCCCATATATCATGGAAAGTCCAACTGCTATGAGTACGTATATACTCCCAAGTACCAAGACATTTATAGAATTCTGCCAAAACTCCATGCTCAACCGCCTATTGTTGCATTATCTTTCAGGATTTAGTACGTCTGGATCAGTTATCTCACGGAAAAAATGGAATTTGCCAGCAAGTACTATCTGGACTGTGATGGGCCTAAACACTTCTCTGCTCTTTGTGTAATGTTCTATGTCTGTAACGGATGTCTTTAAAGATTTTATAGAAAGGATACCTTCTCGAATCTTATTTGGTGTCGTTCCGCTTTTCAATCCAGCAGCTGCTACCTGAACCGCATCAAAAGCAGACGCCGAAACCATATCTGCAGCTATTCCGTATTTTTCTTTATAGGTTTTTAAGAACCATTGTACTATTGATTTGGAACTGTCTCTGTTAAGATCTGTGGTGATAAGAGTATCATTGGAAGATCCGCCTTCTGAAAGTTGTATGAATTTGGGGGAATCATATCCTTCTTGTCCGATGATCGGCACATATATGCCTAATTGCTTTGCCTGGAAGACTATATGAGCGGCTTCTGCATAATAAGCCGTAGCGTAGATCACATCTGGTTTTGATTGTTTCAAGGTGTTAAGTATTGTTCTGAATTCAGTTTCTCCAAGAGGATATTTGGTGGAGTAAACGATCTGGGCGCCTAATTTTTTCGCCTCTTCAATGAATCCTTTTGTAAGGGATGTGCCAAAATCATTGTCTATAGTTAAAACAGCAATCCTTTTTGCTCCTAATATTTTTACAGCCAGATAAGCGCCGGCGCGTCCTTCAACAGTGGCGAGTGTGCCAACACGAAAGATAAGATTCCCGGTTTTTGTTATTTGTGGATGCACTGCGTATGCAGATATCATTGGAACTCCAAGCCTCTGATATATTCCCGCAGCGGCACGTGTTGTACTGCTGTAAGAACCGCTAATGGCTATAAGCACATGGTCTTGTTGAACAAGTTTATATGCAATTGAGACCGCTTGAGCAGTGTTCATGGCATCATCGTAATAGATGAGCTTCAGTTTGTTTCCATTTACTCCTCCACTATCGTTTATGTACTGAATTGCTAATTCTGCTCCGTGCAAAGCACTTGAACCATCCGCAGCCGCCCATCCAGTCAGCGGGGCAAAGAACCCAATTTTGTAAGTACCTGCAAAAAGCAACGTTAAAGATAGAGCTAAGATCAAAGAAAACGCGAGAAACTTTTTCATTTCTATTCCTCCCCTAATTTTTTTATTTGACTTCGAATACTTGCTTGAATAAATTTTTGAGAATATGTGTGATTTTTAAAATTATACCTCATAATGTCAAATTTATGACACTTGAAAAACATTATAAAATGCCCACGTTGTACGTTAACTTTACAACCTATAAGTATTTATCAAATAAACATCACTTTTCAAACGATAGAAGAATTTTTTTCGAAGTCTTATCAAGCCTAATTCTTTAATCCATGCCGTACTTGACTCACTTGACAAAGTTAAAGCCGTAACGTCATCTTGAACCGATCATGGGTCATTCCGGACTGATCATAGGTCATCCTGAACTGACCGCAGGTCATCCCGGACTTGCTCCGGGATCTCGGGATCTCATCCTTAGATTCCGGCTCGTAGGTCGGAATGACGTTATGGCTAAAGACTCTGTTATGCTTGTCGAGCTCACAATGATACTATGGCCAAATTTTTGAAAGTCATATGTACAAAACAATTTTTTTGCACATAATAACGAAAAAAGCGAGGCGTAAGGCCTCGCCTTAAATAATGAGGAATCATGATTTTTATGATTGAGCTTGTTTTTCCCCAGTTTCTTCTTTTGAAGCTGTGTGGGTCTCAATTTGAATACCATCGTACACGGATAAGCCTGTACCAGCTGGGATAAGCTGTCCTATTATAACATTTTCTTTTAAACCTTTTAAGTAGTCACTACGCCCTTCAACTGCAGCTTCGGCAAGCACCTGCGGCGTTTGCTGGAATGATGCCGCACTGAGGAAACCTTCCTTTTGAAGAGAAGCGTTTGTGATTCTCAAAAGTTTTTGATCGTATTCTAACTCTTTTTTGGGATTTATGTAATAACGTACCTGCCTTTCACTATCTTTTACATAAACGGATTTTACCCCAATTTTTATACATTTCTCGAGGATCGCCTCATCTATTTTCTGACCAGCTTTTGCGATTTCTTCTTCTTTTCCATCAACTTCTACGACAATATGATAGGCAAGCTCTTTGCCAATTACTTTAGATCTGTTTTCTTCTATTTTTGCGTTGTCGTGACGTATCTCTTCATTTATACGTTTAGCTTCACTGATGGTTAACAAGGTACCAGGTAGTATATCAGTATCTCCTCCATCTACAACTTCAACTTTATTGAACATCTGGCGTATTATGATTTCCATGTGTTTATCGTGTATATCGACACCTTGTTCTGCATAAACCCTTTTGACCTCTCTTAAAAGATATCTGAACGCTGTATTTGCATCGATATTTTCTAAAAGGGCTCTTGGTCTTATCGCTCCACTTGTCAAAGGTGTGCCAGGAAGCACTCTTTGTCCAACTTTCACTTTGATCTGAGTCTTTTTAGGAACTGTGTAGTCGTGTAAAACTCCTTCATCGTCTTCCAGGTATATTTTTTGTTTTCCTTCTTCGGTGTCTATTTGTCTAACGTGTCCGGAAACTTCGCTGAAAATACCTGTCACTTCTTTTAGCTTCTTCCTGGCTTCAAAGAGTTCTTCAGCTCTTGGAAGGCCTTGTGTTATGTCGCCTGTTGTAGCTATTCCACCTGTATGGAATGTTCTCATCGTAAGCTGGGTGCCTGGTTCCCCAATAGATTGAGCTGCTATAATACCAACCGCTTCACCTATATGGACAATTCTGTGATTTGAAAGATCCATACCGTAACATTTGGCACAGACACCATTGGGAGACTCACAGGTCATTGGAGATCTTATTTTTATGAAAGGTCTAAGTGTCACAGTCTTAATCTTTTCTTTGAGAAATCTCTTGGCAATTTCTGGCGTTACCCTTTCTTCATATGTCGTAATTTCTCGTTTGCCATCAGCTGAGAGAACAGGAGCAATCGTGACTCCCCCGACACATGGGTATATGTCTATTTCAATTTCGTCTATACCAAGTTTTTTCAAAGTTCTAAAAGCATTCTGGGCAGGTTCACCTTTTTTGAAGAGCAGTTTATTAGGAACGCCTGATATGGTTCCATTATCATCATCGTACAATTTTCCTGAAAGCTCAGCATAGTCTTTCATGTACTGGATGGAATCGACCTTTACAACTTCTCTCCTGTGAACTTGAACGCTTTCAACTATACTTGCCACTTTATGTGCGTCGTCCTCTTCTATAAGAGTATCACGTTCATAGACAATTTCCTTCGTTTTTGGATTTACTATGTCTTCCGCAAGCACTCTCCCAAATAGGCCATCTTCCAACTTTTCAATAACCACGTCGTCATCTCTGAGAGTTTTGAGTTCAACTCCATGAGTGGTTCCACAATCTGTCTCGTTGATCGTTACAGATTGAGCAACATCAACAAGTCTTCGTGTTAGATATCCAGAGTTTGACGTTCTTAAAGCAGTATCGGCGGAACCTTTTCTTGCACCATGTGTCGAAATGAAGTATTCCATGACATTTAATCCTTCTCGGAAGTTGGAAAGTATTGGAACTTCTATTGTTTTTCCGGATGGATCTGCCATAAGACCGCGCATTCCAGCAATTTGCTTGATCTGATCAATGCTTCCACGTGCTCCGGATCGAACCATCATGAAAACCGGGTTGAAGAAATCCTTGGCTAACTCCTCGTACGTGGCGTTTTGTATGTTCTTTGTGGCTTCTTCCCAGATCTTTATAACTTGTTCATAACGCTGCTGCTGACTCATCATTCCACTGGCAAATTTTTCTTCTACAAAATCGATCTTTTCTTGAGCTTCCTTTACGATCTTTGGTTTTTGGGGAGATATGAGCATGTCTCTGACTGATATTGTCACGCCAGATATGGTAGCATATTTGAAACCATAATCTTTTATGTGATCAAGTACATCTGCCGTCGCGTCTATATCAAAGGTTTTGAATGTTTTAGAAACGAGATTCTTTATTTCTTTTTTATCATACGTTTTGGAGTAGTCACGTAATTTCTCTGGAAGTTCTTCGTTGAATATGACTCGTCCCACAGTTGTATTTTTTACCAGTTTATCTCCATCTTCGAACTTCAATAAAACGTCTATAGGTGTGTGCAATGTTATGTAATGCATATAGTATGCCATCACGGCTTCTTCAGGAGAAGAAAAGACGGTCTTTGGTTTTTTGGCCTTGTCATCCATCATGGTGAGATAATACATGCCAAGAATGATATCCTTTCCAGGCATAGATAAAGGTTGACCATGTGCTGGACTTATTATGTTGTACTTGGAAGACATGAGAAATTTAGCTTCAGCCTGAGCTGCCGCTGAAAGGGGAACGTGTACAGCCATCTGATCACCATCAAAGTCAGCATTAAATGGTGGACAAACAAGTGGGTGAATTTGAATGGCATTTCCCTCAATCAATTTTGGTTCGAATGCTTGAATACTGATTCTGTGCAAAGTGGGAGCTCGATTCAAAAGAACGGGATGCCCTTTTATGACTTCTTCGAGAACTTCCCAAGCTTCTGGAACCTCTCTTTCTATTAGCATTCGGCCAAGCTTTCTTGCAGACTTGTCAGGTTCGTTTTTGACAAGTTTTTGGAGCACGAAGGGCTTAAAGAGTTCCATAGCCATTTTCTTTGGAATTCCACATTGATCTATCCTGAGTTCAGGGCCAACAACTATAACAGCACGTCCTGAGTAATCGACACGCTTTCCTAAAAGATTCCTTCTGAATCTGCCACGCTTTCCCTTCATCAGATCTGTGAGAGACTTCAAAGCTCGTCCTGACTTGTCTGTCACAGATTTGCCACGTTTACCGTTGGCAATCAGAGAGTCTACAGCTTCTTGAAGCATTCGCTTTTCATTTCTTATTATTATGTTCGGTGCATTGAGATCAAGTAATTTTTTCAATCTGTTGTTTCTGTTTATAACGCGTCTGTACAGATCGTTTAAGTCTGTTGTCGCAAAGCGCCCACCATCTATCTGAATCATTGGTCTCAGATCTGGAGGAATCACCGGGATAGTTTCAAGCACCATCCACTCTGGTTTCTGGCCACTCTTGATAAAACTCCTGACTACATGAAGGCGCTTAAGAATTTTCATTTTCTTATTTGAAGCAGATGGAGAAAGGTTTTGGAGCTCAACTTCGAGCTTGTTTTCCAATTCGGTGAGATCTATAGATTCGAGGAGTTTTTTGATAGCTGAAGCCCCAATGTCAGCTTGTATCTTATCTCCATATATGTCGCTGTAAGCTTCATATTCGTTGTCGAGAATAACATTTCCGATTTGTTTTCCTATTTCTGCCGCAACATCATTGTCTATTGCAGTGATCATGACCACCGTTCTGTCGTTTTCAAATTCAAATTCTTTGTCGAATTTACCCGGATAGTATTTTTCGAATATTTCAAGCTCACTCATTGAGAGATCTTCATCTTCGTATATGAATCTGTCAGCTATGTAGTCACCAGCTTTTATTTCTTGACCGTTTTCAACGTAAGGTGTTATTCCCTCAAAAAGTGGGTAAGTTCTGCTTTGAGTTGAGCGCATTGGTTCTTCAACGTAAACTTTTGCAGTTGAACTAGCATGAAATTTGCCATCTTCATTTTGGACAACTGAAAGGTTACTAGCATAAGTCACCTTTCCATTTACTGTGGAGCGAATAGCTTCAATATGAACCGATGTAACCAGTTCTCGCCCTTTTTTGACTTTTGTTCCATCTGAAACTTTGACTTTTGCACCGTATGGAACTGTATAAGTGATAGGCTGGTTTTTAGAAGTTGGAAGTGGAATGATTTTAACAGTTGATGTGATTTCATCAACTTCCACTGTACCATCAAATGGAGCTTTAAATGCGTCAACATTTAGTTCATCTGCTATAAAGTCGCCTGCCTTTACCATATCACCATCTTTTACGAGAAGTTTCATTCCACGATATACTGTGAATTCGGCTTTTCTCAGTTGTGTTTCGTCTTCTTTTTGGGATACCGTAACCCATGTGATGGTTCTATCGGTATTGGTGGTTTCTTTTTTGACTGAAACGACTCCGTCAATATCAGATGTGAGAGGGCCTTGTGGATTTCGAATTCTTACAGCGTTCTCAACATCGAAGTCCCATTTAGACTTGTATATGTTGTATTCTGTGCCGTATAACTTATCTCCGACGTCAAAATGGGTTTTCTTAGGGTTGGTAATCATATAAGCTGTTTCAACCGTCCGACGTGAGCCGAAATACACTATTTGTTCCAGATCTCTAGGTGAGATGTTCAGTATCAAAGAAATATAATTTGGAATGTTTTTCAAGTACCATATGTGCACGACGGGAACAGCCAATTCTATGTGTCCCATTCTTCTGCGTCTAGCAGTTTTGGATTCGATTCTTACACCACAGCGCTCGCAAATAGTTCCTTCGTATTTTTTCCCCTTATATCTTCCACAAGCACATTCATAGTCTTTAACGGGGCCAAATATTCTTTCACAAAAAAGGCCGTCCTTTTCAGGCTTGAAAGTTCTGTAATTTATTGTTTCTGGCTTTTTGACTTCACCACTTGACCAGCTCCTTATCAATTCTGGTGAAGCCAAACCTATCTTGACACTCCCAATTTTCGACGTGGGGAGCTTTAGAAATTTGGGGCTATTTTCTGCCATCTTACCCCTCCTTAAATAGATGATTCAAATCGATCTCGTTGCCGTTTTCATCGTAGACTCTTACATCAAGTGCAAGACCCTCAAGTTCCTTCACAAGTACTTTAAAGCTTTCAGGCATATTGGAAAGTGGTATGTTTCTTCCGCGCATTATTGCCTTGTAAGCTTCATTTCTACCTTCAACATCATCTGATTTTATGGTAAGCATTTCTTGAAGCATATGCGACGCTCCATGAGCTTCCAAAGCCCAAACTTCCATTTCTCCGAATCTCTGACCACCAAATTGTGCTTTGCCCCCAAGTGGTTGTTGGTGAATCAAAGAATACGGACCAACTGACCTAGCATGTATTTTGTCTTGAGCTATGTGAATAAGTTTCATAATGTACATAACTCCTACGACTACAGGACTATCGAAAGGTTCTCCAGTTCTTCCATCTCTAAGTGTAACTTTACCCGTTGGATACTTTTCATCATCGCCATCCGTTAAGCCGTACTTTTTTCGTTCTTCGTAAAGTGGTCCAAATATGTCTTCTTCACTTGCGCCATCAAAGACGGGTGTCGCAATGTGCATTCCCTTCAGTTTAGCAAGCCAACCTATTTGAGTTTCCAGAACCTGACCTATGTTCATTCTTGAAGGAACGCCAAGCGGACTCAAAACCATATCGACCGGGGTGCCATCGGGAAGAAAAGGCATATCCTCTTTCGCAACTATTCGGGAAATACATCCTTTGTTACCATGACGACCTGCAACTTTATCACCGACAGAGAGAGGTTTTCTCGTGGCAACGTAAACTTTAACCATTTTGTTTACGCTTGAATCGAGTTCTGATATGTCACCCTTCTCGAAAACATGCACTCCTATAACTCTTCCATCAACACCATGAGGTACTTTGAGGGAAGTGTCTTTTACATCCCTACCTCTTTCTCCAAATATGGAACGCATGATTTTTTCTTCGGCAGTTAGTTCACTATCCCCTTTGGGAGTGACTTTACCTACAAGTATGTCCTTTGGATGAACCACGGCACCAACCCTAACTATTCCGTTTTCATCCAAATTTTTTAAAAGCTCCTTCGACACATTTGGTATATCAGCTGTTATTTCTTCCGGGCCAAGGCGTGTTTCACGTGCATACGTTTCATACACTTCAATATGGATAGAAGTGAACGCATCCTCTTCTAATAGAGATTGGTTAACAGCTATCGCGTCTTCAAAGTTGTATCCTTCCCAAGACATGAAAGCCAACAATACATTTCTACCAAGAGCAAGTTCTCCCATGTCAGTTGCTGGGCCATCTGCTATGCAGTCACCGGCTTTTACACGATCACCTACATCCACTATTGGTCTTTGGTTTATTGTTGTGTCCTGGTTAGTGCGTGCAAATTTAATAAGCTTGTATATGTTTTCTTCACCGTCATCGCATTCTATTACTATTTGGGTAGCTGAAACTTTTTTTACAATCCCGGATTTTTTTGCTATAACAGTAAGCCCCGAATCCCTCGCAACGTATTTTTCCATTCCTGTACCTACCAATGGCGCTTGAGGATTAACTAGGGGAACTCCTTGTCTTTGCATGTTTGATCCCATCAAAGCACGATTTGCGTCATCGTTCTCAAGAAATGGTATCAAGGCGGCAGAGACACTGACCAATTGTTTCGGAGAAACATCTATATAGTTAACTTGATCGCGATTTACATATTTGTAACTCTCCATGAATCGAACAGTTACTCTTTCTTCGGCAAGGATACCATCTGACCCAACTTTGACATTAACTGGTGCAATGTTGAAGTTCTCTTCTTCATCTGCCATAAGATAATCGATCTGATCTGTTACCTTACCGTTGATCGCTTTCCTGTAAGGAGTTCTCAAAAATCCATATTTATCTATTTTTGCGTAAGTTGCTAACGATGTTATAAGACCTATATTGGCCCCTTCAGGAGTTTCAATTGGGCACATACGCCCGTAATGAGAATGGTGAACATCTCTAACTTCAAAACGGGCCCTTTCCCTTCTGAGCCCTCCCGGTCCTAAAGCAGATATTCTCCTTTTGTGAGTTATTTCGGAAAGCGGATTGACCTGATCCATAAATTGTGAAAGCTGACTGGACGCAAAAAATTGATGAAGCGTTGCCATCACCGCTCTAACATTTATGAGGCTCTGAATGTTTATCTTATCGAGAGAATTGTACATGTTTAACTTGTCTTCTATCATCTTCCGGACTCTTGAGAAGCCGCGTTCAAACTCAAGTCTCATTAATTCGCCGACCGTACGGACTCTTTTGTTGCCAAGGTGGTCTTTGGTATCGAGCCTTTCTTCGTGTTGTTCAATGTCTAACAAGTATTTTATGGCAACGATTATATCTTCTTTGGTAAGCACTCGTGATTCCACGTTCAACTTGAGTTTTGCATTTATCTTTGTTCGCCCTATTTCTGTGAGATCATAGTGATCAGGATCAAAGTAAAGACCATTGAAATAATTTTTGGCGACATTTATGCGTGGAATTTCTCCAGGACGTAACTTTCTGAATAGTTCTATGTAAGCTTCATCGCTTCCCATTGCCCTCTCGTTATCATCAAGGTTTTCGATAGTTTTTTGCATGTAAGGATGTGCGATTTTCAGCTTTTTGGCATTTGATGATAATATTTTGGATATCATTTCTTCCGTGATCTTTTCGCCAGTTTTGATCTTCTCTCCGTTTTCCGTTACAACTTCTTCAAGAAGTATTGAACCCAAATAGAACACAAGCTCGTCCTCATCTGCTGTGATTTCTAAAGGATATAATTTCAACATCTCAATTGGTTGTGTGTATCCGAAAATTTTGAGTAGAAGTGGCAATTTCACTTTTTTCTTTCTGTCTATCCGTGCCTGAAGTATGCCCTTTTTTAGGTTCAGAAGTATCTCAAGCCAAGCTCCCTTTTCGGGAAGAAAATGCGCGTAAAACATGGGAGTTCTTTCGGAACCTTCAAATTCACGAACGAAGTATACACCGGGTGATCTTACAAGTTGGTGGACAACGACACGTTCTGCGCCGTTAATTATAAAAGTTCCACGGTCCGTCATAATAGGCAGATACCCGAAAAGTGCTTCACTTTCTTTGATTTCTCCCGTGTGGATGTCTTTTACTCTAACCGTTATGTAGAGAGGAGCACTTAGCGTTGTATCTTTCAGTCGACATTCCTCTTCCGTGTACCGAACTTCCCCGAGTCTAGCTTTTACGAATTCAAGTCTAAAGCCCTTCTCCCCTTTTTTTACATCCGCTTTATGAGGACGTGATTCTATTGGGGAGAATTTTTTTAATGCGCTTATTATGCCGCTTTCCACAAATTCTTTGTAAGAGTCTAATTGAACTGAAATCAAGTTGGGGACCTCTATAGCGTCTTTCAATTTTCCATAGGAAATTCTGACCTGTTTTTCCACCTTTTCACAACCTTTCTCCGGCATAAAAACTTCTTGCCTTCAAACTAGACCACAAAATGACTACCTTGCAGCGTCAAGGAGTTTCATCATTCTATGATAATATATTTAAGCAAAATAACCCCATCGGAAATTTTAAGATTCCGATGAGGTTGCGTTTCAATTCTACGATAAGTTGCGAGAGGTTAAAACTTATCTCACTTCAACTCTACAGTCGCGCCGGCTTCTTCAAGCTTTGCTTTGATTTGCTCTGCTTCCTCTTTGTTTACATCTTTTTTGACGAACGAATCGGGAGAACCAGCTTTGTCTACAACATCCTTTGCTTCTTTAAGGCCAAGTCCGGTAATTTCTCTAACTGCCTTGATAACTTGAAGCTTTTTGTCGCCAATTTCTTTAAGGAAAACATCAAAGGATGTTTTCTCCTCCGCTTCTTCAGTTCCACCAGCAGCTCCGCCAGCAGGCGCTGCAGCAACAGCCGCCACGGGAGCAGCTGCACTAACTCCAAATTTGTCTTCAAGCTCTTTCACAAGATCTGCAAGTTCAGCGACCGTCATCTCTTCAATTGCTTTGATAATTTCTTCTTTATTCATTTTAACACACCTCCTGAAAAAATCCCTATTGTTGTTCTTTTTTGTCCTTAATGGCGTTTAGAACGTACAATGGTTTTCTTAAAATGCCAGACAATACAGCATGTAAGCCATAAATCGGTGCTTGCATTTGCCCAATGAGTTGAGCGAGAAGCACATCTCTTGGTGGAAGTTTGGAAAATTCTTTGGCTTGTTCCGCTGTGATGAATTTATTATCCATTACTCCGCATTTTACTACAGGTTTTTTGTATTCCTTTATGAACTTATAAAGAGCTTTAAGTGCAAGTACTGCATCTCCTTCAGTGTAAAGTAACGCCGTAGTTCCCTCAAGAGCAGAATTCAGTTCTTCCAGATCAACGTTTACATTTTTTAACGCGATCTTCAACAAAGTATTTTTTACAACCCGATATTTAGAATTCACTTCGTGTAAATCGGTTCTGAGCTTGGTTATCTCATCCACATTCATTCCCTTATAATCCGTTAAAAGTATGAGCGGGCTCTTTGATAAAGCATTCGTTAGTTCTTCAACTATTTGTATCTTTTGTTCTTTGAGCATGGTACACCTCCTTTAAAGAAAACGGCCTCGCATCACGAGGCCGTAGATCAAAAACAATCCACGCACCTCGGTGGGCAACCTGACAAGGTTTTTTAAAATCCCACTGTCTTTGGTACGAAACTATCTGAAAATATTTAGATTTCAAACTGTGATGAGTCAAGTTTTACGCCAGGGCCCATAGTTGGAGAGATCACGATCTTATGTATAAAGCGACCTTTTACTCCTTGAGGCCTTAGCGCATTTATTTGTTCTATCGCAGACTTAATGTTTTCATTGAGCTTCTCATTGCTAAAACTTTTTTTACCAACCGGAAGGTGAAGATTACCAGTTTTATCATTCCTTACTCCAACTCTTCCAGCTTTAAAGGACTCAACTGCTTTGCCTATTTCTTTTGTAACTGTTCCGGATTTAGGAGAGGGCATTAATCCTCTTGGTCCAAGTATTCTACCAAGTTTCCCGACAAATTTCATTGTATCTGGTGCTGCTATAGCCACATCAAAATCTAAAAATCCCTCATCGGTAATTTTTTTCGCCAATTCTTCTCCTCCAACATAATCAGCACCAGCGTTTTTGGCTTCTTCAGCATCTGGACCAACAGCAAAAACCAAGATTTTAACCTTTTTTCCAGTTCCATTTGGAAGTGAGACTGTATTTCTGATCTGTTGTTCATTTTTTTTGGGATCTATTCCTGTTTTTATTGAAAGTTCGATCGTCTCATCAAACTTTGCGTTGGAAAGATTTTTAACTATCTTTATCGCTTCTTCAAGAGAATAAGATCCCTTTTTGTCGTACTTTCCAAGAAGTTCAGAATATCTCTTAGAGTGTTTTGACATTTCTCTTCACCTCATCCCACAATCTCTATGCCCATGCTTCTTGCTGTTCCCGCTATTATTCGAGAAGCTGCTTCTAAATCACGAGCATTAAGATCTTCCATTTTGATCTTTGCGATTTCAAGAAGTTGAGCTTTGGTTATTTTCCCCACTTTTATCTTGTTGGGTTCTCCAGAACCACTTTTAACTCCAGCAGCTTTGAGAATCAAAACAGAAGCTGGTGGGGTTTTGGTGACGAAGGTGAAAGATCTGTCTTCATAAACGTTTATTACAACCGGAATTATCATCCCAGCCTGACTTGACGTCGCAGCATTGAATTGCTTACAGAATGCCATAATATTTACACCATGCTGACCAAGTGCAGGACCAACTGGTGGAGCAGGTGTAGCTTTTCCTGCTGGAATCTGAAGTTTCACTTGCCTGATTACCTTTTTAGCCATTGTCTAAAACCTCCTTGTGGTCTTTAACGGGGAATTCCCCTGCCACTAAACTTATAAGCAAACGCAGAGGCAGTGCCCTTGCAGAATTCAATTTTGAACTTTCTCCACTTCGGAAACTTGCAAAATGACAGGTGTTTCTCTGCCAAATATTGTAACGGTTACGGTTATTTCCTTTCTCTCGGGTCTTATTTCTTGAACAACACCTGTAAAACCTTCGAATGGACCACTTTTAATCTCGACACGTTCTCCAACGTCTATGTTTATTTCGACTTTTACTTCTTCCACTTTTTCTCTGAGCTCTTTGCTTGAAAGCCCTAGAATAGCTTTCATGTCTTTGGATTTTACAGGTATAGGCTGGCCGGCATTGGAAACAAAGTTGATAACATGCTCTATACTTTTAATCAATTCCCATGTCTCTTCGGTCATGTACATTTCTACAAAAACATAACCAGGAAAGAGACGCCTTGTAGTCACTTTAGAAATTTTTATTTCCCTATAAGCTCCGTATGTATCTATTTCGATAATACCATCAGTTGTTGCGGTAAAGATTTTTTTGTCTGCTAAAAGCATTCCGGCTTTGACGTCTTGATGAAGTCTTATTGATTTATTGAAAGTCTCAAATGGAACAAAATAAATCTCTTCTTCTCCATCGATGGTTTTAATTATTATTTTCCTAACGCGATCGTTTTGGACAACTTTGCCATCTATTTCGCAAAATATAGTCTTATCTTTTGATATAGGCATTCCTTCTCTTAATCTTGAACCAAGGCGTATCCCGGTTTCTATTCCGCGAGACGAAGGAACATAATATGTCCTGCTGTTCTTTCGATCTATCGATTCAATCACAAGCTTTCGCATGTTACGAAGCTCTGTAACTTTTCCATCGTGTTTAACGTGGATCTCTGGTAATTCAGCAAGCATGTCACCTTTGGTCACAGAATCTCCAGAACTGACGTGTAATTTTGCTGTTGAGGGGACACGACTTTTCTCAATTTTTTTCCCTTTGACATCAATAATTCGTTCTTCGGGAACAATAACCCTATCAATGAGATCGTGAAGCTTAAAAAGATCCCTTTTTTGCTCTATGGACTCCTTTACAGTTTGTTCGAGTCCGGAATAAGTTTGAACTATGTACCAGGATTTCCGCATTTATTATTTCACACCTAAAATAGCCAGAAGCCATCTCGTGAAGGTTGAAAATCCCATATCCAGAAGCCAAAAGTAAATACCTGTGATGCCTATAATAAGCAAAACAATACCCGTTGCCGACAACAATTTTTCACGCGTCGGCCAGGTTGTTTTTTTTGCTTCACTTTTAACTTCACTGAGAAACTTTTTTATGCTTGTTTTTGCCATTATTATTCACCCCTTAGGAATATGGCAGGCCCGGCAGGACTTGAACCTGCAACACCCGGTTTTGGAGACCGATGCTCTGCCAATTGAGCTACGGGCCTGCGACGAATTCATTTTGCTTCTTTGTGAAGGGTGTGCTTTTTACACTTGGGGCAATACTTGTTTACTTGAAGCTTTTCTCTTGATTGCTTTCCCTTACGAACAACATAATTTCTGGATTTGCATTCTGTGCACACAAGGGTTACAAAATTCTTCGTATTTTTTGCCATTTTTTCACCTCTTAAAAAATCTGGTGGAGAGGGGTGGATTTGAACCACCGAAGGCGATCCGCCAGCGGATTTACAGTCCGCCCCCATTGGCCACTCGGGCACCTCTCCGTCTTTGGAGCCAGCGAAGGGACTCGAACCCCCGACCTACTAATTACAAATCAGTTGCTCTACCAACTGAGCTACGCTGGCGTCCGTTGCGTATTGTACAACATAATAACTCCTCTTGTCAAGCTTCGAATAAAGTATTATACTTATAGTGAAGGTTAGTTTTTCAGAAAGTGGGAAACTTGAAAAGTTTTGTCTTTATATCTTTTGCATCTTTTTAGGAGGTGAGTCTACTGGAAACGATTTCACGCTTTAAGATACCAGATTCAGTGGATCTTGTAAGTTTTTTGGGCGAATACGATTCAAACTTGAAAGCGATAAGAAAGTACTTTGATATCAATGTGAAAATAACTGACAGTGAATTGTGGCTAAAGGGAGAAGAAAAATCTGTTCAGCAGGCAAGTAAATTACTTTCAAAAATGATCGACAGGATTTTGGAAGAAGGTTCTGTAGATGTTAGGGATCTTTTTAACGCCAGCGGAAGGGTATCTCGAAAGATAGAGGGTGTAGGTGTTTTTCCAAAAACACCTGGTCAAAAACGATACATAGAGGCTATGCAAAAGAACGATCTTGTCATTTCAATAGGACCAGCTGGGACAGGGAAAACTTATTTGGCGGTGGCCATGGCAGTTGAATCTTTACGGAGAGGAGAAGTACAGCGAATAATATTAGCACGTCCTGCTGTTGAAGCAGGAGAGAAGTTGGGTTTTCTTCCGGGTGATATGCTTGAAAAAGTTGATCCGTATCTTAGGCCGTTATACGATGCTTTATTTGACATGATGAGTCCCGAAAGATTTAATTACTACAAGGGAAAGGGTATTATAGAGATTGCTCCGCTTGCTTACATGCGGGGAAGGACTTTAAATGAGGCTTTCATAATTCTCGATGAAGCACAAAACACGACTCGAGGTCAGTTAAAGATGTTTTTAACGCGAATGGGTTTTGGATCTAAGGCGGTTATAACAGGTGATATCACTCAAATAGATCTTGAGAGACGTGAGGAGTCTGGCCTTTTGGAGTCAGAAAAAATACTCAAAAGTATAGAGGGAATTGGATTTGTCTACCTCAAAAAAGAGGATGTTGTACGTAATCCATTGGTAAAAAGGATTATAAAGGCGTATGAGGATTTTGAGTCTGAAAGTTTTGCTTCGAGATAACGAGAAGGTAAAAATGTACGCTTACTATCTATTAATGCCATTGTTGCTATTGATAGCAAGTAAACTTTCGTTTGTTCCTAATCTTGGTTGGATAAGTGCTTACATACTCATAGGAGGAGCAAATTCAATCACCTTTTCATGGATGAGTGGGCATGTAAATTTATTCAAAATACATAAAGAGTACTTTTGGACGTACGCCTTCATACTTTTGCTTACATCTCTTCTTATCCCAGTGGGATATGAATTGTTTGGGCTATACGGGCTCCCAGTGTTTTTTGGTGTTTTAGCTGTTACTGCTTTGATGGGGATAGAGAGCGGAGTTGCTGCTGCAATAACGTTGTCCACCATAGCTGCTGTAATTGGCAATGGAAACTTTGAACTTTTTGCCATGTATGCAATAGGCTCCATTGGTGCGATTTTTTTGACAAAAAGATTTGACAAAAGATTTGATTTTTCAAAAGCCGCGCTATGGGACTCACTTATTTCTGTTGCTATGATATTCACGATGAGCTTTGGCTTTTCTCCCTTTGCGCTTCAGTTGAAAAGCCTGTTTTTAGCAGGGATAAATCCGTTTGTATCAATGATTTTGATTCTTGGTGTTTTACCGTACATTGAGTATGTTTCAAGAATATATTCGAACATGGGGTTGATAGAACTTGGAAACCTTGGACACCCTCTTGTGAAGCAACTGTTGGTAAAGGCACCGGGTACATATTTTCACAGTGTTATGTTATCTAATATGTGCGAAAGTGCTGCTCAAAGAATAGGTGCAAATTACGTTTTGGCCAGAATAGGTCCATATTTTCATGACATTGGGAAAATAAAGCGTCCAGAATTTTTCGCTGAAAATCAGGGAGATGTCAATCCACATGATTCTATATCTCCTATGATGAATTATCTCGTAGTAGCATCACATGTTAAATATGGTGAAGAGCTTTCCCGTGCTTCCAGGCTTCCTTTATTAGTGGAAGATATGATAAAGGAACATCATGGGACGAGGATGGTTTCTTTTTTCTATCAAAAGGCACTTTCGGAGAATCTTAAAGTTGGTCCGGATGATTTTCGATATCCAGGCCCGAAACCACGTACTAAGGAGGCTGGCATTGCGATGTTAGCTGATTCATGTGAAGCTGCTGTAAGATCACTAAAGTCTCCATCACTTTCCAAAATTCAGAACATGGTAGAAGATGTTGTTAATAAGATATACAACGAACGACAACTTGATGATTCGAGCTTGACATTAAGAGATATAGACCAAATAGTTGAAGAATTTTCAAAAGTATTGTTTGCCATGCACAAAAAGCGTATAGAGTATCCCAAAACCACCGAAGAAGTGGAAAAGGTGATAAAAGTTGCAAAAATGTGAAATTTTCAATAATCAGAATGTACCTTTGAACATATCAATTTTAAAGGATATATGTGAGTATGTGATTTCTAAAGAAAGAATGAAAGCCCAGAGTAGGAGACACCTTTTCCCTCTTTGCTCCAAAAAGGTGTGTAACGTCAACCTTATACTTGTAAATAACGATGACATGGCGTATTACAACAAATACAGGAATGTTGAAGGTTCTACTGATGTTTTATCATTCAAATATGAATTACCTGATCTGCTTGGAGAGATTTACGTTTGTCCGGAGTATGTCAAAGAAAATGCTAAGTATTTCAAAGTATCTTTTGGGGAAGAAATGGTAAGAGTTTGCATTCATGGAATACTACATCTTTTTGGCTACGATCATGAAAAAGATGAAAACAAAGCTAAATTGATGCTTGAAAGACAGGAGAATTACGTTCGGGAATTTTCGGATTCTTTTGATAGTATCTCTTGAATAGCTTTTGTGAGATCAAGCAATTCATCATCTGAGGCGTCATCATTTACGCTTTGGATAACTTTTTCAGGTTCATCGATCACTTGTGCTTTTTCTTTTTGAAGATCTTTATTTTTACTTATTAGACTTTCCAACCTTGCTTTTATTTCCTCTTCAGATGGCATGTCCGACGGAGGTTCTTCTGAAATGTTTGCTGATGTGCTTTTGGCAAATATTATATTTTCAGGAATCGTTTCATCTTCTGTAGTTTTAGTGATAGAAACATGAAAGGGCTTTCGTATATTTTTGTATTTGTACAGGAAGAAAGCTAACATGGTAATTGAGAATATAGAAAAGAATATTAAAAACCCAATCCATGAAGGAAGACGTTCTTTCTTGATGCTGTCTTCTTGATCAATAGGATTACTTAGAACTTCCCAATGAGCGATATCTTTCAAGAGATTATCTCTTGAGACTTGGTTTATACTGGCATTACTTGTATGCAAGAAGTCTTTGCTTGGAAGATAAGCTCTGGCTGTAACGAGATCGCCAGAATACAAAGCACTTAATCCTATCATATACTTAACATTAGACGTGTTTTCTAAAGAGGGCTGAAGTAAAAGAGCCATCTTTAGGTATTTTTCAGCCCTCTGATAGTTGCCAGCGTTGAAAGCAGTTACTCCTTCCGAATAATAAAAGTCTACATTTTTTCCAAGGACAATTACCATAGTTATTATCAACAGCAAAAGGACAAAGAATTTACTGAGCCCTTTGATATCTTTCAAGTTCATACTTTCCTCCCTTATTTTGGAGAAGGAAAATCGCCCCATTCCAAGTAATCGCGTCAACAGTTTTTGGTATTCTTTGGTAGATAGGAACTTTGACACGATTCAAGGTATCGTAAATATTCAAGGTTCGTGTGCCAACAACAACGAGTAAATCCTTGTAAAAAACCAACTTGAGATTACCTATGTTTCCATTTCCTATCACTTGAACATCGTGAGTTTTCATGTCTACAGCAAGAAGAATATAGTTTGATGACAGAAGATATATCAAGTCACCTTTCATATACACAGAATTTATCGGAAGATATTGATCGGATCTAAAGCCAGCTTTTTTCATGATCTTTTCTATTTTTTCAAAAAATGTTCCCACGTGATTTTTGACGTTGTAAACAGCAATGTAAGAATCGCTCACTATTATGAAAGAATTGCTATATGGAACATAGCGCATTATCGAATGCTTACCCGGAATTTTTAAGAGAGTTTCTTTGTTGTTCACATTTTTTAGCAATGTAGATGTTGCCACGTTTTCAAGAGCATAAATGTTTTTATCCGTTACAAATATGGACTGATAGCTACCTAATGGAAGCCTGTATTTCAGTTTTGATGTACTTCCGGAAAATTCCAGTACTTGCATGTTGTTTGTAACAACATACAAGCGGCCGTTATAAGTATTAGAGAATCTAATTCTTCCATTGTAGACAAGTTGATGGCCTCCAAAAGATAAGAAATATATTGACTTGTTGGAAAGAAGGTAGATTCCCTCTGAGCTTGCCAACAATTTTTCGGCTCTGGGAACAAACACAGAATAATACCGAGAGAAATATTTTCCTTCAGATGCAGGTTTGATTAGATAGTCACCAGTAGATAAATATTTGTAACTTCTTGAAGGAATAGTTGGAGTGGCTACTCGTGCATTGACTGTGGAATTGGGGCTCTTTGTTTCGATAAAGGTATCAGATTTAAAAGCTGTTTTGGAAGTCGTTGCCCCGCTATTTATGAATTTTTTCAAAGCTTTTTGTACATCTTGGTGTGCAAATATGCTATAAAACGAATACGGAAATTTCAATTTTATGTTCCCAAAATAGAGTGCACTTTTTACTGAGACAACTCCATCCCCCTTGCCGTTGATCAACTGTGGAAAAGCGTTTTCCATTTTCTCAGACTCTTGCATGGAAATATTTGGTTTGGTCCCGACGATGGATAGGAAAACCGTTTCTGTTGGTTGGGGAGTATCATTTAATCTGGATAAAAAAGCTGAATTTGGCGAAAGATCTTTTGCAAAAAAGTTAAGTAATCGCAAGTAGGATGTAGAGATGTTCATGGCATAGTTAACAGTTTTTAGCGTCAAAGAAAATTCACGACTTACAAAATTTTCTCCTGCATTGTACAAATTGCTTAACATATAAGCTGATGCAAAACTCGTTCCTAAATTTGGAGTGTCAAACAATACAACTTTTTTTACTCCTCTGAGATTTAGATTTGATTGAAGGGCATACCTCGTTATTAATCCACCCACTCCTTGAGCTATGATATAAGTTTTGCCTTTAAGAGTGGTGAGGAGATCAGCCAATGTTTTACCCATGTACTGAGTATAGCTGTCAACCCCAGCTTTTTGGAAATAGTTTATGATTTTCGCAGTGTAGGACAAACTTCTAGTAGAAGTTAATGGGTAGGAAAACACGTAAACGTTATAATTCGGAAAATTCTGTGCCCACATATTCTGATTAATTCCCGGGATATTACCAACAAAATTTGTATTACTTCCAGGAACTATTACAAGATTTGGGGAATTATCTGAAACTTTTTTTATTAATTTAAATCCGTAGCTTGAATTGTTTTGCTTTAGACTTATTCCGATGATCCCAGGAAAGTAGGTTATGACTTCTAAATAATGAACTCCATTCTTTGTTCTAACTTGTCCTCCATAAAGTGTATACGGCATGCCGTTGACTATTTCAATTGCATCCAAATTTGAGCTATCATCACCAAAGTAATAGTTTGAAGGAATGGGAATCCAAACTTTCAAAGGAGCACGCGTCATCGTTTGGAGTTTGCTCTTCCACATGATTTTATAAAGGTTACCAACAAAACTGGCAGCTGTTTCGGCACTTGTATGCACATAGGTATTAGATGCAACTGGAGATACGATTATTCCATCTCCAGGCTCAAGTGCTCCATCTACAGCATATACTTCTGCCAGCGTCACAGGAGAACTGCTTATTTCAGAACGGTGCATAATGAAAAAATAAAAAACTATAACAGAGCACGTAACACCGATAATCCCTATTAGGATTTTTTTGTTTTTAATAGCCTTTTTCTTAAAAAGGCCAAGTTTGGTAAAGAAAGGTCCAATTTTGGGAATCTTCAATTTATCTCTTCCTCAACAATTTTTCCACTTTTTTTACTTCTTCTAAAAGTTTTTCAGAATTCTTCAAGTTTTGCAAAGCACTTCTATAAAGAGTATCGGCGATTTTCTTTGAATCTTCAACTCCTATTTTTTGAACCAAAGTGGCTTTATGCTGAGCAGCATCTTTTTGAGGAGTTTTTCCAATCTTGTCAAAAGTTGAGGTCACATCTAAAATATCATCGAATATTTGAAAACTTACCCCGAAATTGTACCCTGCCTCTTCGTATTTTTCAACACTTTGCTTGGCAATTCTCGGACCAAACGAAAAAGCGAAAGCAAAGAGAGCTCCTGTTTTTTTTCTATACATTTCAACAATTTCATCAATAGTTCCATCGCCTTTTGACATGATTATATCTTGGGTTTCTCCATCTACAAGATCAATAAGTGTTTTTGAAAATGCTTGAGATACAGGTTCTCCTATTTTGTTGCAAAGATGAAGTGCGGTGGAGAATAGCAAATCTCCAGCCATTATCGCCACGTCTTCACCAAAAATGACGTGATTTGAAGGTTTACCACGTCTATAGTTATCATTATCCACTGCTGGTAAATCATCGTGGATTAAAGACGCGACGTGCATCATTTCTATTGCCACAGCACCCTTTAGAGCTATCTCTTTAGTTACTCCAAAATCCTTAGCGCTAGCCATTAAAAAATTAGGTCTTAAGCGCTTACCCGGCAGCATCAAAGTATAAAGTGCCGCTTTTTCAAGAACGGGGTGAAGATGAAGTGAACGAACGTATTTTTCAATCTCGGATTCAAGAATCTTTTTCTCCCCCGTTTCCCTCTTTCTTTTTTTCACTTTTGTTTTGATTTTGAATATCTCGGAAATAATCACGAAAATCTTCTATGTGCATATTTTCAACAAATTTTTTGAATTCCTTTTCATCTTCTTTTTGGGAAGTTTCATTAAGTTTGATGCCACCCTCAAGCATGATCTCATCAGATGTATAAATTGGGATGTGTTTTTTTGTGGCTATCACAATGGCATCAGAGGGGCGGCAGTCAATTTCGATCATGGCACTTGGATCGTCTTCTAAATCAGAATATGCCAAATCTTTGATCACTAATTTGGCGTAATAGGTGTTCTCACGCAGTGAATCTATAACGACTTTGGAAACTTGTGCATCGAGAGCCTCGATTGTGTTAATAAGTAAATCATGGGTTAAAGGCCTTGGAAAATCGGCATTTTCAAGTGCTAAGGAAAGAGCCATTGCTTCACAAGAACCTATCCATATTGGAAGGACCATAGGATTGTTATCCATTCCGAGAATAACGACCGGGGTGTTGTGATTTTTATCAAGAACTAAGGCTTTGACTTTGACTTCTTTTAACAAGTCCCTCACCTCCTTCGAGTTTTTTGACTTCTTTAGAGATCATTCCTTGTAACAAATTCGCAAATTCGATCGTTTTCATGTCTTTAAACGATTCTGGAGCAATTGGTGGAAGCACTGAAACTTTGATATTAGCCCTGCGTATGTAAAAGGTACCTTTTGGCATAGCTTTATCCGTTCCAACAATCGCAATCGGAACAACAGGTACTTTAGACTTCATGACAACTTTCATGGATCCTCCCTTAAATTCATGAACTTCGCCATCTATACTTCGTGTTCCTTCAGGGAAAAGTGCGACCACCTGATTCTCTGTTTTCATACGTTTGATCAAGTTATTTATTGCTCGGATAGCGTCTCTCGGATTACTACGATCTATAAGTTCACCTCCTAAAGCTTTTATGAAAGCGCCAACGCTGAAAAAATGATCAAGTTCTTTTTTAGCCAGAAATCCCGCGTGTGGATTTATATATCCTTGTATCAAAGTTATGTCTAACATGCTCCTGTGATTAGCAACTATTATGTAAGGACCATTTTTGGGAATATTTTGTGAGCCAATAATTGTTACTTCGCTTTTAGCCCATTCAAAAGCCCTTCGTCCCCATTTAGAAACATGAAAACGTATGTATTTTTCTCTATCTTCTCCACTGAGCTTGTACACTTTTCTAGTAAAAAAAGGAGCATATGCCATATAAGCCAAAAAACCTATTAAAATACGAATATATCTTATAAATTCCAAGCTTTTCACCTCGTTTTTAATTATACCACCAACTTCAAGTCTGTGAAATCCAAGGTGTATGTTTTTGAGACGATACGTTATAATACTCACATCGACTTTGTGGAGGCTTTTAGTGGACTCGGAAATCAATTCTTTAATGATTTTTACCACGTTTTTCAAAGTATCCGCACTTACAATAGGGGGTGGATACGCGATGGTCCCCGTTTTAATTAGGCATTTGGAGAAAAAGGGTTGGGTTAATCAAAAGGAGTTTTACAACCTTTTAGCAAAAGCCCAATCTATTCCAGGACCAATTGCTTTTAATCTTTCCATCATGATTGGGAAAAAAGTGGGAGGATTTAGGGGAAGCGTTGCTGGAGCTATAGGTGTGATAATTCCACCCTTTTTCACGATAATGTTAATCGGAGCCTTTTTGACACGATTCTCCAACTCGGTGTTAATAAAGGGCTTTCTGAAGGGGGCCTTTGGAGCCATCTTGGGACTCATTGGTGGAGTTTTGTATAAGATGATTCAGACAAAAAAATGGAATTACCTTGAGATCCTGATCATGATTATAGGTGCATTGGTGTTGATATTTGAAAGCTCCTATACTGTACTTTTGTTTGTTATTATCGTGACAGTCGTCTATGTGGGAGACAAGAAATGGAAATCATAGCTCTTTTTTGGATGTTTTTTAAAATTGGATTTCTTGCTTTTGGAGGAGGATGGTCGATAGTTGGAATAATAGCCAATAATGTTATAGGAAATGGATGGCTTTCTTCAGGAGAATTCACTCAAGTTGTTTCTGTTTCGCAATTAACTCCTGGTCCTGTGGCAGTGAACATTGCGACTTATGTTGGATTTAAGATTTGCGGAGTGTTGGGGGCCTCTGCATCAACTCTTGGAATATTGCTACCACCCTTGATTATTATTTTCATAATTAACGTTGCTGGAAAATTTATCAAACTTGATAAGGAAAGGCTTGACGCTGCACTTAGAGTTGGAACATCATCGCTCATTATTGTAACTTTATACACACTAATAGGCTCTCGTCATGGGGATGTCACCACATTTTTAATTGCTGCATTTACATTTTTGCTCTTTGTTAAAACCAGGATCGATCCGGTATATATTATTCTTGGAGCTGCCATAGCTGGCACGCTATTTTCCGTTTTGTAAATCTGCATTTTTTTATTAAAAAGATGATATAATCTCGGAGTGCAAAAACAATTCGAGAGGTAGGTAGATGCTCTGATGAACGCGAACGAATATACAACTGGATCCCAAATATCTAAGTTTGAGGAATACACTTTATATTTGATTGCTTTGATTATTCCCATAATAACAATACCTCAATGGACTTACGAGTATAGCACTCAAAAATACGCGTTCTTCTCGATTTTGGCTTTCATAGTTTTTTTGGCTGCTGTTATTAAATCAAAAAAAGATAGAATTACGGTCAATGTACCTTTGCCGGCAATAGGATGGGGTTTTTTCGCCCTCGCAACGATTCTCTCTTTGATCAGTGTGGCAATGGAAGATATTCCATACCTGAGATATTCATTCCAGGTCTCCATGTACATCGTTATGACGTTTTTCTTTGCTGTTTATTTGATAAACAGGGTGAAAGATAAACGCATCATGATCAATATTCTTGGTGTATTGCTTATAAGTGCTGGTTTTATAACTCTTGATGCTTTTATCAACTTTTATTGGGGATGGGATATCTGGCTTGGACATATCGGCAATCCTTACACAAGAATGAATGTTCGTGCCACAATAGGAAATCCAGATTTTGTACCGGATTATCTTGGGGTTATGCTGTTTGTGGCTTTTTACTTTTTAACATCGAAAACCTTGGGTTTTAAGATCACAAAGGAAAACGTAAGATCTGTGTACATGAAGCTTATCACTATAAAGGTACTAGTCACCGTTGAAGCAATAGGCATGATAGCGGTGATAATATTTGCACAAACGCGAGGAGATTACCTCGCGATACCACTTTCTTTGGTATTTGCCGCACTTAGCTATACATATTACCACAATTTTCGCTCTAAAAATGACGAAAAGTTCGTTCAGAGCAAAGTTCAAAGCAAGGAACTAAAAGCGTTTCATAGAAAATCTAAAAGGCTTTCAGAAGCTTTGCTTGTAGTTATGATTGTGGCTGTGATTCTGGAGTTTTTCCTATATTCAATTCCTGGTCCCTTTACTGGTGGGAAATTTAGTCTATTTGGGAGGGTTTCAACTATATCATCTGCTACTGTCTCTGGAGGCAGCGGGCAACAGCGTTTTTTGGCATGGTGGGCTTCATTTTATCAATGGAAAGATCATCCAATCGTGGGGCAAGGGATAGGCACGTATCAAATCAATGTTTTGAATTATTTAGGCGTTGCCGTTCATCATCATCCTCAGTTAATAATCGCATGGAATAATTTCAAAAGAACTCATAATGATTATATGCAAGTTCTTGGAGAGACGGGGATAATAGGTTTTTTGGCAATTGTTTTCACGCTTGTTGCTTTGCTCTTGAGCTATCTTAGGATTTTGAAAAAGCAATCTGAAGATAACGCTTATTTGATGATGATGCTCGCTTCGGGAGCTTTGGTAACGCTTATGACAAGTGTACTCTCTTTTGCAGAACATCTTATGCCAAATTCTATGACACTCATGTTCTTACTTGCCTTTTTGAATTCCAATCTTTTCAACAAAGATGGAGATTACACATGGAAAGTAGTACTTGACAAAGGGAAATTCGTGACTGTTGCGTTTATTACACTTGCCGTTTCTGGTATGGCGGCTGTATTGAAAACTACCAATTTTATAAGTGAAGTTTATTTTCTCAATGGAAACGTCAATTATCAATACATAAGTGCTTATCAGAAAGCAGTTAAGAATGTTTCTGCTCAGCTCCAATCTGTGACAAAAGCAATTGAAGATCTTAAATCCTACAAAGGGAAATATGCTTATTTGGAACCGAAAACATACATAAGTTCGCGTATTCAGGCACTGTTAAGGGCAAATCCTAACATAAATCAGACTCAAGCTTCTATCCAGTTGGAGCGGCAACGTGAGCAAGAATTTAATAGTCAAATGACTAATTTGAAGAACACAGAGCTTAATCTTGAGAAAAATATCAGCATTTTCAAAAAACGTGAATACGAGTCGTACAGTAAGTCGGTGAGTTACTTTAATACTTCCATTGCATGGGATTGGACACAAGGCACGTCTCAATTTTATCTTGGCCTTTTATCTACTTTTCCTCAAAGGGATCAAGATATTGTCAATGAGCTCAACGCTGCTATGAAAAAGTCACCAGATGCTCAACTTGAAGTTTTAAAGCGGGTCTTTTATGGGCAAAATCTTATGACAATTTCCATATATCCTCCTTATCGAAGAGCAAATTATGTTGATGACTATCTCCTTGTTAGAAAAATGGTGAAATCCGGGAACTCACTTGTTAGTCTTTGGAATGTTTTGAATATAAATCAACTCATTCAAATGCAGATGTATCGTGACGGAATCGACTATTTGCAAACTTCTTTCCTTTCTTTTGACGAAAAGAATTCTTATAGACTTATTGCAGAGTTCTCTTCAACACTTTATCACTTTGAGCGCCAGCGAATCGAAATTTATCAAAAAGCGATCAAGAAATTTCCAAAATTTAAGAAAGATTTTGAAAACTTAATTGCTTATCATAAAAAGCTTGCCACGGAAGATCTTAGTGAAATGGAAAAATGGTATGACAAAACTATATACATACTCCCAGGTGGATGGAATCGCTATCCAGGATGGGAAAATGTTTACTCTGAATATATTCAGAATATATTAAGAGATACTCCTCTTAATGCAAAAACATACGCTAAGATAAAGGAAATAGCAAAAAAATACATTTGGGCTGGTAAGTACATGCAGACAGCTTTCTGGGCGGTGCCATCCAATGTAATGGACATATTTAAATCTCTTGCTCAGACCTTCATAGATCGCAAACAATACGCAGAAGCTCTGACCGTTATAAACGATACTGTTGAGATCTTTAAACCAGCATACGAGTGGAATCTCAAGGATTTAAATCGGTGGAGCAAAAATCGAAAGCTTTATGAGATGATCAAGAAGTTCATAAACGACTATGAGTCTCTTAAGAAAAACCGAGTGCTTTTTCTAAAACAATTGAAAAATGTTTATACTTACACATTTACGAAATCCGGTAAGGAAGAACTGGCAAAGACTTATGTGAAAGACTGGAATCAAAATTTACTGACAGGTATTAAACTAAAAATGTCAACATCTGATATAATAAATTCGATCACAGACATGCTAAAAAGTGTAAAAAATTAAAAAAGTGCTTGACAAAAAGACATCAAAACGTGTATTGTTAGATATAATAAAAAAATATCCACGTAAACACAAGCGAAGAGATCCTTTTTATGTTTTGGTAAGTACAGTGCTAAGTCAAAGAACCAAAGATGCCAATACAGAAAAGGCATCTTTTGTCCTTTTCAAAAAGTTCCCAACGGTTTATGAACTTTCGAAAGCGAAGATAGGAGAAGTTGAAGAACTCATAAAACCTGCGGGAATGCACAGGCAAAAAGCGGAGCGGATCGTACAGATCGCTCAAGTGGTTGTAGAGCGTTACGGTGGAAAGGTACCGAATACGCTAAAAAATCTTATAAAACTCAAAGGTGTAGGCAGAAAAACGGCCAATATTGTTCTTGCTGTTTCTTTTGGGATTCCAGCAATAGCGGTTGATGTGCATGTTCACAGGATAGCAAATAGAATTGGAATTGTTCAAACGAAAAAACCAGAAGAAACCGAGATGGCATTAGCGAAGATTCTGCCCAAAAAGTATTGGACGCAACTAAACGGAGCGATGGTGAATTTTGGCCAGATGGTATGTGCTCCCAGAAATCCAACGTGTTTCGCATGTATGTTCAGGGAGGTGTGCGAATACGGCCAAAGGAACACAAGCGGAGATAGCGAATCAGGAAATTCAGGGGGTTGATCTCTCCAGCCTCACAACCTTCCGAATGTCAGGGAGCGTGCGAAAACTCTTCAAACCCGGGGATCTTGGTGAATTCGCTGAGATTATTAAGTCTTTTCAAGAAAATGGCAAAAAATTCAAAGTATTGGGTGGTGGCTCCAACACCATTGTCCGTAATGAGAGACTTCCACTGATTTCAACTTCGAAACTCTCAAATTTTGAGTTTGATGGAAACTACGTTCGAGCAGAAGTTGGAGTAAAGCTTTCCGTTATTGTGAAAGAAGCTGAAAGGCGAGGTCTCTCAGGAATTGAATTTGCCAGTGGGATACCGGGGACTATTGGAGGAGCAGTCTTCATGAACAGTGGTGCGTTTGGTGGAGAAATTTCTCAATGTGTAGAGAAAGTAACAGTTGTAGATGAGAAAGGAAACTTGGATAACCTTGACGTGTCAGAGCTCAGGTTTTCTTACAGAAGCTCCATATTTCATGATGAAAAAATGTGGATTACAAGTTGTTTGCTACGTTTAAATTACTCTACACCTAGAGAAGTTTCGAAACGAACCCGAAGGTTCTTGGAGATCAAAATGCACACGCAACCTTTAACAATGCCTAGCGTGGGTTGCATTTTCAAAAATCCTAAAGACGATTATGCTGCGCGGCTAATTGATGCAGCAGGTCTTAAAGGTTACAGAGTTGGTGGAGTAAAAGTTTCCGAAAAACATGCTGGGTTCTTTGTTAACATTGGGAAGGCAACTTTTGAAGACTTTAAAGCAGTTTACGATGAAGTTTTCAAAAGAGTCAAAGAGAAATTCGGGGTAGAGTTGGAGCCTGAGATAACTATCATATGGTAATTTGAGAGGTGCTTAAAATTGAAGATTCTTTATGGACTGTGCACATGGGGATTGGGGCACATGACGAGGAGTTTGCCAATTATGAGGCGTCTTGTAAACGAAGGACATCATCTTATTATATACACTGCTCATAGGCCGTTAATGGCTCTCAAAAAGGAATTTGGTGACCGGTGTGAATATATAGAAGGCGTCATGTACCCGAGTCCTTATACTAAGAACGGTATTTTTGCTGTAAAGCTTTCGTTTATGATGCCTTCGATAATAAATGCCATGATCAAGGAACACAAACAAATTCTTGAAATATCGAAGAGGGAAAATATAGATCTGTTCATATCTGACTCAAAATATGGTGTTTTTGATCGCAGCAAACCATCAGTTTTCATATTTCACCAGCTTCGTTACATTCCACCGGATTTTCTTAAATTTCTGAAGAACAAGACCGAAAAATTCAATTATTTTTTTAGGGATTCTTTTAAAAAGTTTGTCGTGCCGGATTTTCCAGATGACAAAGAATTAACTGGGGATCTTGCTCACAATCTTACATACTTTCCTGAAGACAAACTTGAGTACATAGGTATTCTTTCCGACTACGAAAGAATGGATGTAGTTCAAGACATAGATTATCTCATATCCCTTTCCGGACGTGAGCCAAACAGGACTATGCTTGAAGAGAAAATAGTCTCTCAGATCAAGAATCTCAATGGTAAAGTTGTTTTGGTTCGTGGTATTCCCGAAGAAACAAAGAAGATAAACATTTCTGGAATTGAGGTTGTGAATTACGCTGGAAAGGGGGTAAGAGATGAACTTATGAACCGTGCAAAATTTGTGATAGCACGATCTGGATATTCAACAATAATGGATATAGTTGAACTTGGTAAGAAAGGATTACTCATTCCTACACCAGGGCAAACTGAGCAAGAATATTTAAGTGAGCATCTTGCAGAACGAGGCTATTTTTATTCAGTAGATGAAGAAAAACTTTCACTTGCACGCGATATTGAAATAGCGAAAAGTTATGCCGGATACGATCCACCTTGGAGAACCAAGGAAGCTGTTGGTAAATTCATGAAGCTGATCGGGAATTTAACAAAAGAATTGGTGTAATTCATGGATAAGCTGGTAAATCTCATTAAAAATGTTTGGTGGGAAGCTACTCCGCTTGTTGAGTCAAGGTGGGAAGAATTCGTGGAGGTAGGTAAAAATGGTTCGGAGAAGGAATTGTTTTCCGAACTTTCATTTTGTGTTTTAACGGCTAATTGGTCGGCAAAAAGGGGTATTTTTGCTCAAGGGAAGATCGGAGATGGCTTCTACACATTTCCTCAAGAAAAGTTAGAAAAAACTTTGAAAGAAGTAGGGCATAGGTTTCCATCTGCGCGTGCGAGATACATAGTAGAAAATAGATGGATTGTGGGAAAATTGAAAGAACTAATAGTATCTGCTCCTCCAAAAGAAGTTAGAGAATATATTGTGGAAAATGTCAAGGGAATTGGATGGAAAGAGTCGAGCCATTTTTTGAGAAATATTGGAATCGGAGATTTCGCCATCTTGGATAAACACATAATGCGCTTGATGAAAACGAGCGAAATTATAGATGAAATACCAAAAAGTTGGACAAAGTCCCGTTATCTTGATTATGAATCTCGTCTTATTCCCGTCGCAGAATATTTTAACTTACCGCTTGGAAAACTTGACCTGTATATGTGGTATTTGATAAAGAACAGTGTTGATAAGTGAGGATTTTTACAAATCATGGAGATGAGTTTTTGACCACCAAAGTTACTGCATTTATAGGTCCACCTTTCTCTGGAAAAACGAGGCATTAATCAAAAAATTGTCAACTCTCAGTTATTTTGACTACATATTTATAGGAAGTCAGGGAGAATTTGTGAAATCGGCAGCTGATTTTGTTGTTTCGCGCATGGGAGTGATAAACAGATCGGCGTTCAAAACAGTTGATCAATTCGCGGTAGAAGTAGTTAAATCGCAGACTTCGAAAATGTATGCAAACAAGGCGCTAAAGCTTTCCTGATTTTAAGCAAGGAGAGTTTGAAGGAAGCGGGTAAAAAGCCTTGGCTTATTCTTTTAAGAGAATATGGTTTCATGGACTAGAACGGTCTTTGGCAAATCCCGGAAGAGATGAAGGATTTGGTGGAGTTGAAATATAGTTACGAACTACCAAAACCTGAAGTGAAATTTGAAATGAAAAAATTTGATTTCATCGAAAGCTACTTTGAAGTGCCCCGAACCATTCCTGAGAGAAATGTCTACACCGTTACGGATTGTACTTAAAAGAAAGAACCGGCTTGGATTTTGGTATTGTAAGGCAGAGAATTATAGTACATCAAATATTCTCGTTGTACAGACAAAGAATCTATGCTCGATTACGAGTTTCAGATGAAGATCTATATGCTGGCATTTGAAAAGTTGACAGGGATGCGTGCCAAGGAAACAATACTTTTTTTGAAAGATGGTGATGAAAGGAATGTTGATTTTGATTTCAATCGAGATAAGTTTTTGTCTGAGGTCACACAACGTATGGAGTTATTGAAATCTCGTCATCGATATTCTTGAATTCAGAAGGTCCCAGATCTTTATCAATCAACAGTCTCTGTTCACCTATCTTAATCTCGATGCCGGAATAAACTTTAGATGTTGCCCTTACATATCCCTCTTTAGAACTCTTTTGAAGCTTTTCCTGATATGCTTTAGCTTCAGCAACCATTTCTGATACTCCTTCGTAAAGAGCATATCTTGTTTTCTTAAGCCTGTTGTAAGTTTCCTCCTTATCTGGTGGTAAAACACCACCCTTTTTCTTTCTCAGATCCTCAAGAACTTTCATGAGGCGGGAAACCTTGCTAAGATTTTCCTTGTCTATGTATATCTTCGCTGAGAGTTCGTTTATTTTCTCTCTGAGTTCTGGATCTACCCCAACCTCAACATGAGTGGTTGAAGACATCTCTGCTCCAAGCTGTTTGACAATAACAGCGATCCCAGCGATTAAATTCGAGCTGACCACTTCACCTGTTCTTCCTTCCACTTTTATCATCTTTCCAGCACGAACCGCACTGTTAACAATTGAGCCGTCGACGTATACTGAACCCTTACATTCAATATTGGCATTTTCAAGGAACTTGGCATGGATATCCCCCTTTGCGGATACAACACCTTTATTTCTACCTTTGACGCCCAAGCACTCAACATTTGCGTTAGATAAGACTGTGGCTGCTTCTATTACTCCGTCGATCTTCACATTTCCTTCAGCTCTGACGATGAAAGTTGGTTTTACTCCTCCTCTAATATGAACGTCTCCCGGAAAGTCAATGTTCCCTGTGGAATAATCCACATCACCCTTTATCTCAAGCAATTCACTAACTTCGATCATGTTGTCGTGTAAAATCGGAATTCCGCTCTTAGAAGCTATGAGCTTCATCCCATTTTCTACTAATTTTGTGTTTTTCCCTTCAAGAAGTTTCACGTCTTTGCCGTCCTTAGCAGGTATTTCGTTTCCAAAGACGTCTATTCCTGACTTCCCTTTAGTTGAAGGATGTTTGACGGCTAAAATCTCGCCATCGGAGACAGTATTGTAAGATTTCACATCTTTGTAATTAACACTTCCATCGTCCAGCACCACAGGTCTTCTTTCTTTTACTTCACCTGTTAACTTGTGCTCTATGATTGCATCTTTACCGTCAATAGCTGGAATACCTTGAGCAACGAGCAGAGGTTCTCCTATGACTGGCTTTTTAACGATATTCTTGATTTTATCGTGCATTATGCCTGTTTTTATTCCGCTTGACTTAAGAACTCCAATTATATCATCTTCAGAAATACCATCTTCGTTGAGAATGACAAAAACATTGAGTTTTTTTGCATCTACCTTGATTTCAACTTTTTGTCCGCTCATACTCGTTCCCCTCATGTGAATTTTGATTTCTCCTCTTTGATCATATCATAATTAACAGAGCTATTTTCATTTTCGTGATCCAAAATATGCACATATTATTCACTGATGAAAACAAGCTCTATATGGGAAAGTAGATGACGTTCATATTATATATTTAGCAACGAGGTATGTAGTTATAACTGCACCAGAAAGTAAAACTGCCGGAAATGAGTATTTAAAATATCTGCCAAATTCCAATCTTCCGCGTTCCAATTTTTTAGTCATGCCCGCGACTACCATATTAGCAGCCGCTCCAACAATTGTTAAATTTCCACCTATGCATTGTCCCATGACCAATGCCCACCATACTAGGGAGTTAGGGCCAAATATTTTTTCGAAACCGTGAATGATTGGGATCATCACCATAACAGTTGGAACGGCACTGAGAAATGATGCCATAAGCATAGATAGCCATAGAACCACTATGATTAAGACAAAATCATTTGGTATTATGACGGATAATGTGGACGCAATATCATTAGCAATGCCGGTTTCTTCCAAAGCATATACTAAAGCAAACATTCCCACGAAAAAGAAGATTGTTGACCAATCTATTCTTGAGTATACCTTTTCCATTGTTTCAGAGTCAGCTTTTATCAAGAACAAAAAAACTGCTGCTGCGATGATTGCAACTGTTGAAGGTGATATTCCCCAAGATTGAGGGAGAGTAAAGCCTATGACAGCTCCCAAAAATGTTAGAGTGGATTTCCAAGCAAGACTTTTATCATTTATGGCGGAAAAAGGATCGATTGATGCGTGATTGTGCTCTTTCACAGTGCGAAAATAGCCATGTTCTCGCCTTACGAAAAGCAAGATTACGGCAATCATTCCTAAGATTATTCCTGGCATAGCATTTAAAATGAAATCGATGAATGAAAATCCGTTTGCGAAACCAACAATCATGTTGGGAGGATCGCCTATAAGAGTCATTCCACCACCAAAGTTGGCAGCAAAGACGATCATCATGAGAAAGGGAAAAGGATCTTTATCAAGAGATTCTGCTATGGCCAATATCACAGGTACAAATACCATGACAGTTGAAACGTTGTTTAGAAATGCTGAAGAGATTGCGACCGTGAAAGCAGTGAGAACATACAAAATTTTCAAGTTTCCCTTGCTTATTTTTATAACTGTTAATGCTAAAAACTGAAAAACTCCCGCATCTCCCATGAAAGGTATGATGATCATCAGCCCTAAAAGCAGAGCAATTGTGTCAAAATCGACGAAACTTCCACTGTGAGTGATTGTTAAGTTTGGAAGGCTTTTTGTTATAGAATTGACTCCTATTATTAAAGCTCCAGCGATAAAAGATATGCCAGCTTTATCAATTTTGTTGGTGATTATGAAATAGTAAGCTACGGAGAAAAGAATCAAAACTATTAGCTTCATCAAAAGCATAACAGAAATCCCCTTTATTTTATTGATCTGTTGAAGATAATATCATACTTTGTAATGTTTTTCTATTCTTAGCCCCAAAACTCTTTCTTATTTGTAGCCCCAGTAATCTGGATCATCTCTTTTTAGAAAATCGATCCACTCTTTCCACATCAAAGGTGAAGTCTTGCTTGGAACTATTTTGAGCAACTTTTTTGTGTAGATGTAGAGCTCGTGGCGCGATTCCACAAGAGCGGCTTTTATAGCCGATATTTGTAACTTTTCTTCTGCTACTCTAAGATGATCTGTGAACAGTGAGATTTTGGATTCTGATTCATTTACAATGGCTTCATCGGATATTGGCAAATTTTCAATGGATTTTGGATATATTTGTTCATGTATTTCACGTACCTTTTTAATATCAGGAGAAAGCCATATTTTATGGCAGTGGGAACATTCGAATCCGTGTTTGAATGATCTGATAGAGCCGATTGTTTTACAGTTTGGGCATTGCCACAGATACGATTCTATTCCGCGGTAGTCTTTGTAATGTGAGTTTTGTGGAACGGTATCTTTCAAGACAAAATCCAATGCTTTTTGGTATTCTTTTGGATTTAGCGCATTTCCAATCACAACTTTTATCTTTCCAACATGAAAATGCTTTGCCCATCGGGGCCATGCAAGATGTGCTCCTTCTATTCGCATAGGTAGGATGGGAACTTTTACCGATTCAAGAAAGTGAACTATACTGTTTTTGACCTTTAATGGTTTCCCATCCCAATTTCTTTCACTTTCCACAAATAGTCCAACTATACCTCCCTTTTTAAGTGTTCTAATGATATTGATTATTGCCGAAGTATCAATAGTATAACGTTTCACCGAAAACATTCCAACGTTATTCAACAACCATTTCATGTCATTGTAATGACTCCAGGTAACCGGAGAACGCATGTAAGAGTTGTTTGTGTCCATGAGATAAAATGGATCAAAATAAGAAGAATGGTTGGATACAATGAGATAAGGAGGATCGGGAATTTTTTCTTTTCCAACGCTTTTAACGTCATACAAGAAAAGAATCAATATTTTCCCAATTATGTAAAGAAATGCGAAGAGAAAAGGTGGTTGTATTGTGGGATCCACACTCCATTTTTTCAGAGGTATAAAGTAAGGCTTGCCTTTCCTATATGTGACATGGTTTGGAAATTTTTTCAAGAGCCTGTGTTCTTCAAAAAGGCTCAAGATGAGCATAAAAAATACCGATGGTATCCATATCCATATGAGCGTAAGATTAAAGAGTAACACCAATCCCAATGTGTACATCATATAGCCGAAATAAAGAGGGTGCTTTGACATGGAATAGGGGCCACATGTTACCAGTCTCTTTGGAGAATGTTTTCCAGAAAAAGGTGTTCCATGTCCATCCAAAACGAGGTAAGCAGTTGCCAACGAAGACCAAAATACCCCGAAAATTACAAGACCAATCCCGAAATTCAAGTGGAAAAGGACTTTTGATGAAATGTTAAAGATTGCGATCGTTCCGAACGGAATAGCAATCCAATAAATCAAAGTTTTGATGATAGAAAAAAGCATAGCAGACCTCTTTTTTTCAAAATTCAAGTTTTGGTGCGAGCTTCCCAAAGAGAAAATACTCAGGTACTTTGGGGGTTTCGTAAGAAACGCTTAGCTTCTCTTCTATAGCCCTTAAATACTCTTTTGCAGTTGATTCCCACGTATAATTTGAAACAACTCTTTCAATACCAGTCTTTTTGTATTTTTCATATCTTTGCTTATTCTTTAGAAGAATTTTGAATCCATTGGATATGCTTTGGAAGTTCTCTGGTTCTACTAAAATGCCATAATTTTGGCCCGATTCTTCCAGTATTTCAGATGGCCCCCCGTTTTTTGTAGCCACTACCGGAAGACCACATGCCATGGCTTCGATTATGGAAAGTCCAAATGGTTCATAAAGTGCGATGTTACAAAAGATAGATCCTTTTTTAGATAAGATCCTGTAAAGAGATGAAAGTTCATTCTGTCCATTTGCATCAAAGAAAAATACCTTGTCTTTCAAGTTGTTTTCTTCTATGAAAGAAACCAACTCTTTGAGCACACCTTTTTCAAAGTTATTAGCCTTCTTATATTCTTCATAAACATTTTTCATACCTCTTACAACTATTAGAAGATTGGCATTTTTTTTCAACCATTTGTCTGAGGCGTACGCTTTGAGAGCTGAGATTTGGTTTTTTTTGGGATCTATTCGACTGGATAAAGTTATGAGTGGAAGATTTACACGTTTGCGATCTGAGTGTTCGCTCAAAGTCTTGTTCAGTTTTTTTTCAACCATTCGATCGTCTGCACATTCTTTTGAGTTGAAGATACTCAAATTCACCCCGGGTGGGATAATGCGGAATTTGCTATCATCTTTCACATTTATCCACTTCTCATACAATTTATGTGAATATTGCTCGAATCTTTCCATAGAAGTACTTACTGCATTGAATGCCGAGTACTTCATGGCGATTCTTTCTGCTGCTATTCGTGTTGAGAAATTGTATTTGGCATCTATTTCATCAAAATTCCCTCCTGTAATTTGTAATTTGTCCATCTTCTGGGCCCCTAAAGAATGGGCGGTAAAAGAGTAAGGAATATTGGTTTTGGAAGAAAACAGTGCACCGGAAATTCCACCATCTCCGTAATGAGTTGTTATGAAATCAGGCATTTTCTTTTCTGAGATGTAAAAAGCCTCTATCCCTTTTACATAGTCTTTCAAATAAGGCCATAATTTTTCTTTTGGCAGGAATTTTTTTCCACCAAAATTTATTCTAACGATCCTGACACCGTCGATGTTCTTGTAATAGTCAAATTCAGAAACAAATTCGGGCCAACCTGGATCTTCTATTTTTCTTGTTATTATGTCTACATCGGTGCCCATCTTTGCCATAGCGATCGCAACTTCTCTAACGTAGACAAGCTGGCCACCAAAATCGGGATGGGAGGTCCAATGACTGTCTTTTGCATCAAAATTACCTTGTGGGTTGAAAAATGCGATTTTCAAATTAATTCCTCCTTACTCAATTTCTTGGCTTTCATATTGTGAAAGCAAATCTTCGATTTTAGGAAGTGGCAAATTGGTACCAACATTTTCTAACCTAAATGCCGATACTGCACTTCCTACTTTTGCTGCTTTAAAAACATTTTCTCCTTTTGAGATCGAATAATACATTCCCGCCCAAAAGGCGTCTCCAGCCCCTGTGGTATCAACAACGCGCTTTGCCAATGAGGGGAAATGTTTCATTTCCTTTCCATCAGAGACCACAACACCATCTTTTCCAAGGGTCATGATCACATTTTTCACCCCTAACTTATGAAAGGTGTGTACATAATCCTCATCTTTCATTTTACCAAGAATGTTAAACGCATCATCCCTTGACGGTTTTAACAGAAAAACATCTTTTAGAATGCTTTTTAAAAAAGGAGTACCGTCTTGCTTGTTTTCCCACAAAACACGTCTATAATTCGGATCAAAGCATACTTTAACGTCGGATTTTTTTGCCATATCTATGAGTTTTAATGTTGTAGTTCTTGCAGGTTCTCGTGAAATTGGCCAACTGCTAAAATGCAAAATGTTGCAATTTCTTATTAAATCGTTGGCATTTTCGGGAATTTGCAAGTATTGATCTGCTCCCCTAAAGGGGAAAAATTGTGGGCTTTTTCTGGATCTGGAAATCAAAACAAAAGAAGTGGGATTCACTGAATCGAGTTGAATATTCTCCACATTTACCCCTCTTACTTGAAGATTCTTCAATATTGATTTTCCGAAAGGATCTTTGCCAACTCTTGATAAAATTGTGGGAGAAAGGCCCATATCCGCAAGATTAAGAGCAATATTTCCTGGGGAGCCACCAAAATACCTCTCGAATTTTTTAGCTTCTGATAGTTCTTTCACATAATTGGTGGAGATAAGATCTATTAAAAGTTCACCGATGATTAAGATTTTTTCCAATATGCTCACCCTATCACTGAATTTTATTCTTACTCCATATTAACTTATACCGTTCCGCTTGTCAATCCAATAGCATGATTTCTCAAAATAAAACCTACACGAATAGTTGACATTCGACAAATTGTGTGATATTATTTGTGTAGGTTCGAGGGCAAAAGGCCCTCGAATTTCGTTTAATCGTTGAGAGGTGTTTAGAATGGAAGAATTGAACAGCGTTAGAAATATTGCAGAAATCGTTGCAAAACGTATGGGATTTGAGATATTTGATCTTAAATCTTATAAACGTGGAAGAAAAATTTTCATCAATATTACCATAGATAACATGAAAGATTACGTCAGTATCAAAGATTGTGAAGCATTTTCCAAAGAACTTGGCCCCTTATTGGATGTGGAAACCACTCTGAGAAATTATATTCTCGAGGTTTCGTCGCCAGGGCTTGACAGACCGTTGAGAGAGCTGAAAGATTTTAAAAGATTTACTGGCAGGCTTGCGAAAATAAAGTTTGTTGGAAAAGATGGGAAGAATCGTGTTGTTGTAGGAAGAATAAGTGCTTGTGACGAAGAAAATAAAACTTTCTCTTTAAACGTTGATGGAAATATTCAAACTTATAATTTCTCTGGGATCAAATCGGCTAATTTGGAGATTGAATTCTAAGGAGGTGCTTTATGCTTAATCTTAATTTATTGGAAGCTTTAGAACAATTGGAGGAAGAAAAAAACATCCGCCGTGAAGAAGTAATTCAAATACTTGAGAAAGCCCTTACTACAGCGTACAAGAAAAATTTCAATGATCATGAAAATGACGTGGAAGTTAAAATAGATCCTGTTACAGGTGAAATAAGTGTTCATAAAGTAGTTGAAGAAACAGGCGATGATGGTGTTTCTCAAGTTCGAACGATTAGAAATGTTTTGAATACGAAAAAATTTGGTAGAATAGCTGCTCAGACTGCTAAACAGGTGCTTATTCAAAAACTGCGTGAAGTAGAAAAGGAAACTTTGTATCAGGAATATTCGGATCTCGTACATACAGTAGTATCTGCGGAAGTTGTTCGTGCCCCTGGTGGAGATGTGGACTTGAGAATAAACAAAGTTGATGCCATTATCCCGGCAAGAGAGCGAATACCCGGGGAAAGATTCACACCAGGACAGTTCGTTAGAGGATACGTTTTGGAGGTTCAGAAAAGAACAAAGGGGCCAGTAGTTGTTTTGAGCCGTGTAGTTCCGGAACTTGTGCAGAAGTTACTTGAAAAACATGTTCCGGAAATCGAAAGTGGAATTGTTCGTATAGTGGCAACATCTCGAGAACCCGGAGCGAGAACTAAAGTAGCGGTTCTTTCAACTGATCCAAACGTTGATCCTGTTGGCGCATGTATAGGAGAGGGAGGAAATAGGATAATGCAGGTGATCAAGGAACTTAACGGTGAAAAGATAGACCTTATCCCATTTTCTCCAGAACCAGCTCAATTTATATCCAACGCTTTAGCACCAGCTAAAGTTATGGATGTTTTGATAAACGAAGAAGAACATCGAGCACATGTCACGGTTTCTCCAGGTCAAATTTCCCTTGCCATAGGAAAAGAGGGTCAAAATGCACGGCTTGCGGCAAAATTGACCGGATGGAAAATAGATATACGTCAATTTATGGAGGAAGGAACCAACAGTTGAGAGAAGAAATTGAGAAAAAGATACTGAATCTATTAGGTTTGGCGTCGAAATCTGGTAATATAGTAGTGGGTCAAAAATCGTTGAGAAACTATATATCAAGTTTACAGCGCAGAAAGCTTGTGGTATTCTCTTCTGATTTTGGTGAGAGCGTAGCCCAAATTATGAAAAAGTGTGAAAGCAGAAATATTCCGTATCTTAAATTGAGTGTTGGGAAAGAAGAGCTCGGGAAATACATTGGAAAAGGGACAGCATCAGCTGTTGGAGTGATCAACGAAACATTTGTTGATGGTGTTTTAAAGATTGTCAATGGCTTTGTATCTGGAGGGAAATAATGGAAAAGAAAGTAAGGGTTTATGAACTTGCAAAACTTCTTCATATGAGCAGCAAAGAGCTTTTAGCAGAATTAGAGGATCTTGGTGTAGAAGCAAAGAACCACATGTCCACAGTGGAAAGCTCTATAGTGGATACTTTGATAGAAATTTATACTTCTGTAGAAGAGGAAGAAGTTGTTGTTAAAACAAAGAATCCATCCAAAGCAAAAAACAAGCTTCATGAAGAAAAGATTGAGGAAAAGGAAATAAATCTAAAAGCTCCAGAGGAAAAGCATGGTGAAATTCCAATTAAGAAAGATGTAGAAATCGAAGAAAATATAACTCTCAGGGAATTTTGTGAAGAGATTGGTATATCGACTTCCAAAGTTATAAAAGATCTGTTCATGGAGGGAAAAGCTCTCACTATAAATACACTTCTTGATCGCAAAGCCGTAGAAGAGATCGCAAGGAAATACTCTATACATGTGAATTTTGTGACTCCCAAGAGAAAAGAAATCGCAGATCCTTTAAGAAAGGAGTTTGACAAGTTTTATATAGAACACAAAGAAATGTTAAAGCCAAGACCTCCAGTGGTAACGATCATGGGCCACGTTGATCATGGCAAAACGACTCTTCTCGATAAAATAAGAAAGACTCGTGTTGCTGAAAAAGAAGCTGGTGGCATAACACAGTCAATAGGTGCTTATAAAGTTACAATTGATGGGAAAAGTATAACTTTTATAGATACACCAGGTCATGAAGCCTTCACAGAAATGCGGGCTCGTGGAGCTCAAGCTACTGATATTGTAGTTTTGGTTGTTGCTGCAGATGATGGAGTAATGCCTCAAACCGTAGAAGCCTATGACCATGCTAAAACTGCCGGTGTTCCGGTGGTAGTGGCAGTAAACAAGATTGATAAACCCAACGCCAATGTGGAATTAACAAAACAAGAACTTATAAATAAATTGAACATCGTTCCGGATGATTGGGGTGGAGATACACCTATTGTTCCTATATCAGCAAAGACCGGGCTTGGTATTGATGATTTGTTGGAGATGATCATTTTAGTGGCAGAATTGAGAGAGATCAAATGTCGAGCAGAAGGAAAAGCCCGAGGTGTCATAATAGAATCAAAGCTTGATAGGTTTAGAGGGCCCGTGGCGACTGTAGTCATTAAGGACGGCGTACTAAAAATGGGAGATTTCTTTGTTGCTGGCAAAACTTATGGTAAAGTTAAATCTCTACTTGATGAGAATGGGAAAAGAGTAAAAATTGCAAATCCTTCGGATCCGGTTGTGGTACTTGGCTTTAACGAAGTTCCTGATTTTAATTCCATGCTTTATGTTGTTTCTGGTCAAAAAGAGGCTAGAGCTTACGCAGAAATGTATGCTCAGTCTTCTAAGACCAAAATAAAACATGTTAGATTAGAGAATATCTTTGAGCTTGCAAAAACAGAAGGAAGGAAAATTTTAAATTTGATCGTGAAAGCTGATACGTTTGGTGCAGTCGGGGCTCTTAAAACTGCTATTCAGAAAATAGAACCAGAAGAGATAAAAATTGAAATAATACACGCAGGAATTGGAAATATAAACGTTAACGACGTATTGTTAGCTTCAGCAGCTCAGGGTGTTATATTAGGGTTTAGAGTTGGCATAGAACCCAAGACCAAGGCCAAAGCAGAACAACTTGGCGTACAGATAAAGACCTATGATGTGATATTTGGGTTATTGGACGACATAAAATCAGCTTTAAGTGGGATGATGGAACCTGAAATTGTTGAGGAAGTTATCGGGCATGCCCGAGTTTTACAAGTTTTCGATATATCTAAAACCGGAAAGATAGCAGGGTTCCAATTATATGATGGCTACGTTAACAAAACCTCGAAAGCGCGTGTTTTTCGAAATGGAAAGCAGATCTTCGATGGTGAAATAGAAACCCTTAAGCATTTTAAGAATGATGTTGAGACTTTAGAAGCTCCTCAAGAAGGTGGATTAAAAGTTGAAGGGTTTGAAGAATTCATGCCGAAAGACGAAATAGAATTTTATGTTCTTAAAGAGGTTAAGAAATCTCCCACTTACAGGACAGCAGATTAACGTACATTTCACATTCAGGCTATTGTGTTGTCATATCTGTTGTGGTAGTATATTCATCGGTTGCGAACGAAATGCAAAGAATTTGAAAGTTACAGGTCATTGAAAAACAGGCAGCAGCGGTAAGGAAGAGATAAGGATGGAGAGTTTGATCCTGGCTCAGGACAAACGCTGGCGGCGTGCCTAACACATGCAAGTCGAACGACAGGTATTCGCTA
>JALSLY010000046.1 GCA_026988035.1 Thermotogae bacterium | reverse complement strand
TGTGAAAAAATTACTGACATCAGCAGCGGTCGGTATGATTTTAATGCTTATCCTTTCAGGGTGTAGCATTCAGTCATTGAAATTAACGGCTACGCCCTTAAGTCAGACATCTATAAAGTTGAACTTAGCACGCATCGTGCTTTTTTCAATGAAGAAGATGATCTTGATCGCACATGCTGTTTATGTGAATAAGGTAACCTTTATATATGATTGCGAAAAATTTGAAAAAGATCCAATTTATGCTTGACTTTTATCATAGTATCTGAGCCCAAAAGTCCTAAAAATTTTCATCAAATTCCATAAACGTCAGAGAATTTCTCAGTTATATACTCTATGAAGTACTTATGGGTGAGTGGCTCACCGGTAACTTTGACAATAAGATCTTTTGGATCGTACAATGCACCGTGTTTATGTATTTTTTCTCTTTGCCATTCTCTGAATGTTTTTAAATCCCCTGAAGCTACTCGTTCTTCAAGATCTGGAATCTCTTTCTTCGCCGTTGCGAAAAATTGAGCTGCATAGATATTTCCAAGCATGTAAGATGGAAAGTATCCCATCTGACCACCTGACCAGTGCACGTCTTGAAGAACTCCTTCGGCATCATTAGACGGTTCTATTCCAAGATATTCTTTGATCTTCGAATTCCACAGTTCAGGAAGATCTGCAATCTTTACGCGATCATTTATGAGAGCCTCTTCAATTTCAAATCGGAGTATGATGTGTAAATTATATGTAACTTCATCTGCTTCTATCCTTATTAATGAGGGTTTTACAACATTTATGGCTTTGTAAAAATCCTCTAATGGAATATCGGCATACTGCGGAAAAATCTCACAAAGTTTAGGATAGAAAAATTTCCAAAATGCCCTGGATCTTCCAATCATGTTCTCCCATGTTCTCGATTGGGATTCGTGAATTCCCATAGATGCCGCAGTTCCTATCATCATTCCATGGTATTCTTTCGCTATTCCCTGTTCGTAGAGAGCATGTCCACCCTCGTGCATGGTTCCAAAGAAAGAAGGTCTCAAATCTTTGGGATCATATTTCGTGGTTACGCGCACGTCCCCCGGTCCTATCCCTATGGTAAATGGATGAGCAGTTTCATCCAATCTTCCACCATCAAAATCATACGTCATGGCTTTTAATACTTCAATGGAAAGCTTCTTTTGCAGAGATTTGTCAAAGTTACCATTCAAAATCGTATCATCTGGCGCCTTAGAGTGAGATATCTTTTGAATGAACGGCACGAGATCCTTCTTTAATCCATCTATGACGTTTTTTATATCTTTGGTTGTTGTTGATGGTTCATAATCTTCAAGTAATGCATCGTATCTGTTATCTTCGTATCCGTAAAGTTCGGTAAATTCTTTGAGATATCCGACTATCTCTTCAAGGATTGGCTGAAACTTCGCAAAATTCGACTCGGCACGTGCTTCTTGCCAAATACTTTCACCTTTTGAACAAACGATTGAAAATTTTTCAATCTTGTCCGGTGGTATCGATTTTTGCCTACGATAATATTTGGTTGCAAGATCCACATTTCTTCTGTCAACATCGTTGAGAGAATCGTAGATCTTTGGTCTGTTGAAATACTCTACAAATTCTGCCACCTTTGGTGCTGTAGCCATTTCAAATACCATCCTCGACAATTTTCCCATAACTTCAGCTCTATCTTTAATTCCTTTTGGCGGGATCTTGGTTCTCATATCCCACGCGAGAAGAGATATGGCGTTGCGAAGCTTTGATATTTCCTTTGAGTAATCATAGAATTCTTTAATTTCCATGAATTCTCCTACCCCCTTATTAACTTTTTGGATATCCTATTTTGAGTTTCAACCAGTTGAGCTACATCATTCACAGTCAGCTTTTCGTTTTCAACGATCACATTGCCATTGATCATACTAAAATCTACCTGTTTAGCATCACACATGACAATCGCACTTACAGGATCGTCCAATCCACCGGCAAATCCTATTTTATTGAGATCGAACATTATGAGATCAGCCGCTTTTCCAACTTTCAACGTACCAATATAATCATTCATTCTCAGGACTTTAGCACCACCAACAGTGGCAAAATTCAAAGCTTCTCTTGGCGTAATCGCAGATGCACCATATTTTACCCTTTGAAGTAGTAATGCGTTTCTAATCTCTAAAATCATGTTTGATGTATCGTTAGAAGCACTTCCATCAACACCAAGAGAAACTCTGAGTCCTTTCATTCTTACGATTGGTGCTATTCCAGAACCAAGTCTCATGTTTGAAGAAGGACAATGAGAAACCCCCACATCGTTTTTACGAAGTTTTTCAATATCCATATCGTTAATATGCACAAGATGGGCAAACCATACGCGTGGATTCAGCCACCCTATTCTTTCCATATAGTCAACCGGCCTTAGACCAAATTTTTCAAGACAAAAATCCTCTTCGTCCTTTGTTTCTGCTAAGTGAGTGTGAAGTAAAACATCCCTTTTTTCTGCCAATTCAAGTGTTTTTTCCATGAGAGATTCTGTTACCGAGAATGGAGAACACGGGGCAAGTGCAACCTTTACCATCGCATATTTCGATCTATCATGATATTTAGAAATGACGCGCTCGTACTCCGAAAGAATCTCATCTTCACTCTGAACTACTGAATCTGGTGGGAGACCCCCATCTTTCTTAGACATGGACATAGAACCTCTTGTGGGATGAAATCTAAGTCCAACATGAGCTACTCCCCTTATTTCTTCATCAAAGAGCGAGTTCTTTCCGTTAGGATAGAGATAGAGCATATCACTGGTAGTTGTCACTCCACTGAGAGCCATTTCGGCAGAGGCCACCGCTGCGCTGACATAAGCTCCTTCCTCATCTAAATTTTTCCAAATCTCGTAAAGATTTACAAGCCAATCAAAAAGCTTTGCGTTTTGGACACTTTTAACATTTCTAGTAAGTGATTGATAAAGATGATGATGTGTGTTGACAAACCCAGGAAGCATTATCTTGTTAGAACAATCTATTATACGATCAAAATCTCCATTTGGTGTTTCTTCACCAATATAAGATATGCGATTATCTTCTACCGAGAGAGAAGCATTCTCCATCTCTCCCATCTCATCAAAAGTCGCAAGGTAGGCAATGTTTTTGAAAAGATATTTCACGCTATCCCTTCTTTTTTCCTGTATTCCAGGATGAGATCATCTGTCTCTTTAACAATCTTTTGCTGGGCCTCCCAATACTCATCACTAAGCTGTTCGTTTAGCTCTTCAACACTCTTAGCTTGCTGTTCAACCCACGTATAGTATTTAAGATTGTGCCACCTTCTTCTGTTCTCAAGCGTTCCTTCAAAAAACCAGTCTGTTTTCACACCCATGAATATAGATTCAAATCTCGCTTTTGCTTCCGCTCTATCCATTTTTCCAAGTCTTTTATCAAGATCCGCCATAACTGAATGATATCTTTCCACAGTGTCAGTCGCTATTGTCACGATGTTATCGTTTGGCCCGAATTCATATTTTTTAGCAACTTTTATAGCACCGAGAACGTTGGCAACACCCGAAATTCCAAAAATTGTGGCGATTTCTTCTACGGTTTTTTCTGGGATGAATTCTTTAAGAAAAGATTTTCCAACTTCGTCTGTAAGAAGTTGTAAGCCTTTTTTTGATTCCATATCATCAACCGCAACAACTGCATCGTTGTTAGTAACATGATGTATCCACGTGACGTGTTTGTCTCCTATTCCCTGTATATCATGTCCCCCGTAGCCATTCATGGAAATTGTCGGACATTGAATAGGTTCCAGCGTTACAACTTTAGTCTCCGGAAAGACTTGTTTAACTCTATCACCACAGGCTATTGTTCCAGCCGATCCAACTCCAGAAACTATCGCAGCGATCTTTCCGTTTCCTATCCCTTCTTCTTTAACCAATTCCAACATTGTGTTACCCGTAACGTAATAGTGAAAACGATAATTCCCAAACTCGCTGAATTGATTTAAAATTCGTACTTTTTCAGGATTCTTACTCTTCAATTCCTTAGCCTTATCGTATATTTCCTTCACATTTGATTCGCAGCCTGGTGTCGCGATGACGCGAGCTCCATACGATCTTATTATGTCAAATCTCTCTTTGCTCATCTCTTCTGGTAAAATCACAACGGAATCGAATTTCATCCGACATCCAACCCACGCTCCGCCAATCCCGTAATTTCCAGTTGATGGCCATATGAGAGTGTGATAAGAGGGATCTACTTCGTTTCTGATAACTTTTTCGGCAAGAATTGAATAAGTTGCTCCAACTTTGTGGCTACCTGTTGGAAAATCTCTACCATACATGACGATTATGTTGGCCTCCACTCCAGTTAGAGCTTTGGGTAAAACAATATATTTTACCTTGTTATCTACTCCACGCCACGTAATGTTGAAAAAGTTTATCGGATCGAGTGGATCTTCCTTAAATTTGCTTAATGCCTGCTTTCTTATCTTGGGATCGATCTTATCAGGATGCAACATCTCTTCGAATGTTGGTCCGATCACTTTCTTATTCTTAAAATTCATCTCATTTTACCTCCTCTATAAGATTCATAACATACTCTTGAGTTGCTGGGATACGTTTGATTCTTCTCCCTATGGCATCTGAAATGGCGTTAGCTACAGCAGCAGGTGTTGGCATAAGAGATGGTTCCCCTATTCCTTTCGCACCAAACGGTCCTTGTGAATAATCATCTTCCACAAAATCTATCACAAGTTTCTTAGGTATATCGCTTATAGTTGGAATGATGTATGTGTTGAAATTATCAGTTAAAATCTTCCCGCTGGATGTTTTGATCTCCTCAAAAAGTCCATATCCCATTCCTTGAACAAATCCTCCTTGAACTTGTCCTACTAAGCCTACAGGATTAAGCTTTTTCCCAACATCGTGAGATGTGTAGCCTTCTATTACCTGTGTTCTCCCTGTCAACATGTCAACTTCAACGAGCACGATCTGCGTGGCATAAGCATACGTTATATATGCTTCTCCAATTCCGGTCTCGGGATTCCAATAAAGTTTTGGGGAAACGAACCATCCTCTCTCGATCATCTTAACATTGGCATCGTAACATTCCTGTGCGAGCTTACCAAAATCTTCCTCTTCTCCATTAGATGTTTTGACCGTTCCGTTTTCAAATGTGATTTCGTCAATTGGGACTTTTCTCGTTTTTGCAAAATGCTTAGCCATTCTACTTTTTATACTTTCACAGGCACTTTTTACAGCATTACCACCAAAAACTGTTGTTCTAGACGCTACTGTCGGACCACTATCTTGAACGTAAGATGTATCAGGATTGTCCACACGGATCTTGTCCATTTTCTGCCCCAGCGCTTCTGCTGCAATCATTGATATAACAGTCTTGGCTCCTTGTCCCATTTCCGTGTTGCCAAAATGTACGTTAATCGTTCCATCTCTATGAACTTGAACAAGAGCTCCAGCGGCATCAAGATGTTGTCCTGCTGCTCCAAGAGAGACTCCATATATTATATGAGAAACACCTATTCCACGTTTCTTGAATTTGTTTTTCTCGTTGAACTCAATAACTTGCCTTTTTAACTCATCGTAATTCGAAATTTTGACAGCATGTTCAATGGTTTTAACAGCACCTACAGATTCAGTTAAAACTTGATCCGTGGAAGTTCGACTTCCAACTCGTAGGGCATTCTTCATTCGAATATCAATCGGATCCATCTTTAGCCTCTTTGCGGCTTCACTTACCATGGATTCCATTGCAAACAGCACTTGTGGACTTCCAAAACCTCTAAAAGCACCGCAAGGTACTTTGTTGGTGTACACACCGTCTATGTCAACTTTGACGTTTGGGATATCATAAGCACTGGCTGCGTGAACAAGACTTCTGTACATGACAATTGGAGAGAGTGTAGCGTAGGCTCCCATATCCATGTGTGCTGTGATCTCAACAGCTTTCAACTTTCCATCTCTGCTCAGTCCAAGCTTGTAATGAGATTTGATAGGATGGCGTTTGCTTGTTGTCTGAATATCAACTTCTCTTGAGTAAACAAGCAAAACTGGCTTCTTAGTGTGATAAGCTAAAAGAGCACATTGAGAAGCAACATAGGACGGGACATCTTCTTTTCCACCAAATGCTCCTCCAGTTTCAGCTTGAATGACACGCACTTGGTTCATCGGGATTCCTAAAACCTTTGGTACAGCTGACTGAACGTAATAAGGACATTGCATAGAACCATATATGGTTATCCCGTAGTTGTTGTCAAAGGTGGCGAGAATTCCTTGAGGTTCAAGATAAGCTTGCTCTTGATAGTGGGCATAGAAGTCGTCCTCCAATATCACATCAGAATCAGCAAATCCTGCTTCTATATTCCCCTTTCTTATCCTTTTTGAAGTTAAAACGTTTCCGTTGGGATGAACTTTGTATTCGTTTTTCAAAGCTTCTTCTATTGTGAGAATTGGCGTGAGCTCTTCATATTCAACCTCAACCAATTTTGCCGCGCTCTTTGCAATTTTGAGAGTATCTGCCGCAACCAAGGCAACAACGTCTCCATGGTATCTAACTTCTTCCCCTTCAGGAACTAAACAAGGCATATCCGCAACCACTTCACCAAGTTGGTTCTCACCGGGGATGTCTTTATAAGTAAGAACTGCCTTAACACCTTTTAGAATTTTTGCCTTAGAGACGTCTATCTTTTTAACACGTGCTCTCGCATATTTTGACAAAACCAATACACCATACAACATGTCTTTCATATCAAAGTCGGCTACGAATTTTGCTTGACCTGTGACTTTTTGGAAGGCATCAACCCTTTGTACTTCTTTTCCAATTATGAAGTATCCATGTTTTTCGGTAACACCTTGCATCGAAGAACGCCTCCTCTTACAAACCAACGCTGACGAATTTATGGCTTTCTACGTCTACAAGACCAAGGTTTGTTATTCTAAGCTTGGGTATAACTGCCAACTGAACAAATGAAAGGACCATAAAAGGATCATCAATGATACATCCCAATGAATGAGCGCTTTCTTTCAAATCTTTTATTCGTTGTGCAACTTTCTCCATGGAAAGATTCGACATCAATCCAGCTATAGGAAGTGGAAGCTCGGAGATCACTTTTCCGTTGTTGACAACTACTATCCCACCGTGAAGTTCTATCACGTGATTGATCGCGACTACCATGTCCCGATCGTTTGTACCAACAACAGACATGTTATGTGAATCGTGTCCAACAGAAGTAGCTATAGCGCCGGATTTTAATCCAATTCCTGTTACTGCACCAACCGAAACGGATTTATTTGGATCATACCTGCTCACAATCGCGATCTTCAAAAGATCATGGCCTACATCCGGTATCATTGAAGGCGGGATGTCAAACACTTCTTCTTCTGTTGCAAGACTGTTGTTGAAAAGGCGAATGGCTCTTGTTCTGCTTGATGTGCTCACGATTCTTAAATCAGATTCGGTTATGTGTGGAGTTTTAAAATTGCCGTCCATTCTTGAAATGAACTTCTCTCCCTTGTTTCCAATTATTTTAGCCTTTATTTTCCCATCTATCGCCACGATTTGCGAATCTTTAATCACAATATGAGGAAAGAAGTCTTTAAGAGAATGCGTGACGACTATATCTGCTTTATACGATGGAGCAATTGCTCCCATACTTCTCAGACCATAGAAAGATGCTGTGTTTATTGTGGCCATCCTTATAGCTGTTATAGGATCGATTCCTTTAGCTATGGCACGGCGTACCATGTTGTCTATATGTCCTTCTGTTACCATATCATCTGGGTGACGATCATCGGTGCAAAATGAAAAAAATCTCTCATTTTTCTCGTCTACAACACCTATCAGATCATCGAGATTTCTAGCAACGCTTCCTTCTCTTATAAGGACATGCATTCCCCTTGATACTTTTTCAAGCGCTTCTCTTTGAGTGGTACACTCATGATCCGAACGTATAAACGCAGAAACATAAGCATTCAATTCCTTTCCACACAATCCAGGAGAATGACCATCGATTTTTTTATAAAGATGGCGAATGATCTCGATCTTCGTCATTAAATCGTGATTGGTTTTCAAAACACCTGGGTAATTCATGACCTCTCCAAGGCCTAAAACTCGTGGATATTTTGTAACAAGTCTAATGGTATCTATCGAAGATATTTCTGCACCACTTGTTTCCATATTAGTTGCAGGTGCACAAGATGGAATCATCATATAAATATTGAGAGGAACACCTTCGGTGTATTTAAGCATATATTCTATCCCAGTAATTCCCATAACGTTGGCTATTTCATGAGGATCGGCTATCACAGTTGTGGTGCCACGCGAAAGAACCGCTCTTGCAAACTCAACGGGTTCTAACATAGAACTTTCTATATGCAAATGCCCATCGATCAACCCCGGGACGACATAATCACCATGTAAATCTATCGTTTCTTTTCCCTCTATATAGTCTCCTACGCCAGCGATTCTTTTCTTGTAAAGAGCTATATTCCCCGTCTCTATTTCATGCGTGAAGACGTTAACGATCTTGCAATTTTTAAGAACTATGTCAGCAGGAATTTTGCCCAAAGCAACCGGAATTATGTTCTCGATCTTCATTTTGCGAACCGCTTTCTGTTTACAATAACACGCACATGTTTGGCTTTTGCAAGCATCTTTTCTCCGGACTTCGCGGTTATGTCAAAGACGAATTTCTTGGTCCCCCGTTCTTTTAGCACTGATTCTATTTTGACCTTATCGCCAACAAAGGCAGGAGCAAGGTGATCAAGTTCAACATGAACGCCGACTGTGGATTCATCTAATGTCAAAAACTTTCGAGCCAGGTTGGCTGACGCTTCTTCCATCCAAGCTAAAACTGTTGGCGTAGAAAGCACTTCCAGATCGCCGCTTTTCAACGTTAAAGCACAATCTTCGCTATTAACGGTTTTCTCGATGCACAAGCTTTCTCCCATGAGTTTTGCCTCCCTTAAATTCATTTCTATAGATGCATGGCTCTTTTTTTGAGACAAATTTCCGGAGATCTGCCTTTACGACAAAGCCTCCATTCCAAAGCCGCACATCCCTGGACCAACATGTGTCGTAATTACCTTTCCGGTCATGTGAAAAGATGCTTCAACAACATCGTATTTTTCCTTCAATTTTTCAAGGAGTTCTTTCGCTTCGTTTTCTGCATCCGAATGAATCATAGCTAATCTTACTCGCGTACCAAAGGGAATCTCCTTGCCAACCCTTTCCACAAGGAGATCATATGCACGAGATCTTCCGCGAGCCTTATCAAATGGCACCATCTCACCATTATAGTCTATCCAAAGACCAACTTTTATTTTGAACATCGTTCCTATGAATCCTTGAAATTTCGAAACTCTCCCACCTTTTACGAGAAACTTGAAATCAGAAACATAAAAAAGAGCCTGAAACGCTTTCGATCTTCTCTCTTCTTCTAACCTTTCAGCAATCTCTCTCGGTGTCATTCCGGCATCTGCAAGCTCTCTTGCACGTCTTACTACAAGTGAATTAACACTTGAAGCTAATTTTGTATCAAAAACTTCAACTGGAATTCCAGACTCTTTAGCAGCTGTTGTTGCTGCGTTCAAAGTGCCAGACATCTTAGAAGATAGAGTTATCACAACCACGCCTTCGTATCCAGCTTGTTCTGCATTCCGGTACCGTTGAAGAAACTCAAAGACCGTCGGCTGAGAAGTTTTTGGGATTTCGGGAGAGTTTTTAAGCCTTTCATAAAAATCCATAAGGGCTTGAGGAGTCCTTTCATCATCTTCTGATGTGCCATCCGACCATATAACTTTCAGAGGAACGACATCTGCATCATATTTCTCAAGCCAATCGGGCTTTATATCTGACGTACTGTCTACCAATATCTTTATGCGCATCTGATTGCCCCCAAATGTAGCTTACATGTTTTTATTTTATATTGATTTTACCACAAATCATGTGCAATTCTTTGGCCAAATCCTGCAACTAAGGTAGTATCGAGGGCGATTCGAAAATTTGACAAATTTGTTTTTTAGGTGTATACTTTCGGTTATGAAAACATTTTTTTATATTTTTTCGATAAAACAACTGAATTTAAAGAATAATGGTTGGTGGTACCGCGCCCGGTGTTGACGTGCGCGGTTTTTTCGTTTCGGCGTAAGTTGTATTCAACATCGGGGATCTTAAAACCTAAGATCCCCGATTTTTTTATTTTTATAAACGTTTGGAGGTGATTTTCGTGATCTTTCCAACTTTTAGAGAATACGAAAAAATAAGTCGAAAATTCAATTTAGTTCCCATTTTTGATAAGATCGCTTGGAACAAGGACATTCCGATTTTGTCAGTAATCAAAGCAAAGATAGCCGATCAGATGTATCTACTTGAGAGTAGTCAAGAGGGACACATTGGTCGTTATTCCTTTGTTGGATACGATCCATTCCTAATTTACCGCTTTGCCAACGGGGTAGGAACAATTGAGCTGAAAGGCAAAATTAATAAAATTCGAGGAACACCCCTTGAAATATTAAGAAAAACGATGAGGCGCTACAAAGCACCCGAAATTGAAAACTTGCCCTCGTTTTACGGTGGTGCTGTTGGCTACCTGTCTTACGACTCGGTTCGATATGTAGAAAAACTACCAAACTTAAATCGTGATGATCTCCAGCTCCCACAAGCATATTTTCTCCTTTCAAATGTCATTTTGATCTTCGATAACCAAGAGCACACGCTCAAAATAGTCGTAAATACAGTTGAAGACGAAAACACTTCGACATACAGATATCGGCGAGCAATTCAAATTATTGATGCTATCAAAGAAAAGATTAGCACCATCACAAATACCACAAGCCAAAAGCACACTCACAGTAATTTTAAAACCACCAAAACCATTAACTTCAAAAGTAACATGTCAAAAGAAACTTTTGAAACGATAGTAAATCGGGCAAAAGAATACATACGCGCTGGTGATATTTTTCAAGTCGTGCTTTCTCAACGCTGGGAAGCCCCTCTTGAACTCTCTCCATTGATGATTTACAAGAACCTGCGAACACTTAATCCATCTCCCTATATGTTTTACTTGAAGTGTGATGATTTTACAATCATCGGCTCGTCGCCAGAAATGCTTGTTAAAGTTGAGAGTGGTGTCATAGAAACTAACCCAATAGCTGGGACAAGACCTCGAACAAGAGATTCAAGAATCAACCATGAGATCGCAAAGAACCTTTTAAACGATGAAAAAGAAAGGGCTGAGCATGTTATGCTTGTGGATCTTAGCCGCAACGATATCGGAAGAGTCTGCAAACCCAAAAGTGTGAAAATCGAGGAGTTCATGAAGGTCAAGAGTTTTTCTCACGTTATGCATATTGTTACCAAGATTAAAGGGCATTTGAGAAATGGCATCGATGATTTTGACGTTTTGGAGGCTACTTTTCCCGCTGGAACCGTCTCTGGCGCACCTAAGGTTCGTGCAATGGAAATAATTGAAGAACTGGAGCCTGTTAGAAGAGGGCCCTATGCAGGAATAGTTGGCTATTTCAGTTTTACCGGTAATCTTGACAGCTGTTTGATCATCAGATCGTTAGTAATAAAAGATTCCAAGGTTTATTGGCAAGCAGGAGCTGGCATTGTGGCGGACTCTATGCCGGATCTCGAATACATGGAAACGATTAACAAAGCTCAAGCAATGTTAAAAGCATTAACCATGAGAGGTGATGGCGATGATCTTGATGATCGATAACTATGATTCTTTTACTTATAACATTGTCCAGTATCTCTTGGAATTCGAATCTCAAGTCGTTGTCAAACGCAACGATCAAATCACTTTAGACGAAATCTTTAAGATAAATCCTTCGGCAATTGTTATTTCGCCAGGTCCTGCGACTCCTACAAAAGCAGGAATCTCTATTGAATTAGTGAAAAAAATTTACGATCGAATACCAATTTTAGGTGTGTGCTTAGGACACCAAATAATAGCAAAAGCATTCGGCGCGAAAATTATCCCGGCAAAAACGATCATGCATGGAAAAGTTTCAATGATTTACCATGATGGTAAGAAAATTTTTGATGGGATGCCATCACCGTTTAAGGCAACACGTTACCATTCTTTAGCGGTTGAAAAATATTCTTTGCCTTCGTGTTTCGAAATATCTGCCCAAACCAGTGACGGTGAGATCATGGGAATACGGCACAAAGAGTTTGAAATTGAGGGTGTTCAATTTCACCCAGAATCAATTCTCACAGAAAACGGGAAAACGATTATATTGAATTTCTTAAAACTCGTGAACGCACAATGAAGGGAGGTTTTTTATGTATATCAAGGAAGCTCTTAAAAAAGTGGTTAAAGGTCAAATACTGACAGAAAGAGAGTCTGAGAAAGTCTTGAATGAAATAATCGATGGCAATGCTACATCAGCTCAGATAGGTGCTTTGCTAACAGCTTTAAGGATCAAAGGCGAGACAGTTGAGGAAATAACGGGCTTTGCTAAGGTTATGCGTCAAAGAGCAACAAAGGTCATTGTCAAAAATTCCACGTTAATGGATATGTGTGGCACAGGTGGTGATGGTCTTGGCACGTTTAACATATCAACAACGGCAGCTTTCGTTGTCGCTGGGGCGGGAATAACGGTAGCAAAACACGGGAATCATTCAGTATCAAGCCTTTCAGGTAGTGCAGATGTTTTGGAAGCGCTTGGTGTTAATATCAATCTTACCAGTCAGATGGTAGCGCGGTGTCTTGAAAATGTTGGTATTGCTTTTTTATTTGCACCAACATTTCATAAGGCGATGAAAAATGTACTCTCTCCTCGAAGAGAAATAGGTATCAGAACGATCTTCAACATTCTTGGCCCACTTACAAATCCGGCGGAGGTCAAATCTCAAGTTATCGGTGTATACGACCCGGAACTCACCGAATTGATGGCCCAGGTTTTGCGAAATCTTGGCGTTGAACGTGCATATGTCATTCACGGAGCAGGAGGGGTAGATGAGCTTTCACTTGCGGGAGTGAACAAGATCACCTCTTTAATGAAAGGAAAAATTGAAAATATCTATTTTGATCCGCTTGATTTTGGTTTTAGCAGGGCACCTCTGTCTTCTATCGCTGGTGGAAATCCATACAAAAACGCTGAAATAACGAAAAGTATTCTTGATGGCGAAATCGGTCCTAAAAGAGATACCGTTATTTTGAACGCTGCCTTTGGCATCATGGCTGCCGGAATAACTGACAAGCCGGAAAAAGCTTTCAAAATAGCACAACATTCCCTGGATTCCGGCACAGCACGACGAAAGCTCGATGAGCTCATTTCGTTCACCAATCTTAAATTACAAAGTGGAAGTGATGTCAATGTTCTTGGATGAAATTCTTAGGCATAAAAAGAAAAAGGTTGCCCTTGCAAAAGAAAAAGTGCCTCTTAGAGAACTTGAAAAAAAACTTCCAGCACTTCCGAAAGCGAGAGATTTCGAAAAGTTTATTGCCCGTGAAGAAAATCTTGCGTTGATAGCCGAAATAAAAAGACGCTCTCCATCGAGAGGGACAATACGACAAAACTTTGATCCTGCCGAAATTGCAAAGGTGTACGAAAGTTCTGGTGCATCGGCAATATCAGTTTTGACAGACGAATATTTTTTTGGTGGAGATCCATCCTATCTTAAAGTAACTAAAAATGCTTGCAATTTACCCATTCTAAGAAAAGACTTCATAATAGACGTCTATCAAATATTTGAATCTAAAGTTCTTGGTGCTGATGCAATTCTTATAATTGTTGCCATTCTTGATGATAAGCGTCTTGCCAAATTTATGGATCTTGCTAAAAAATTGGGGTTGCACACCTTGGTCGAAGTTCACAATAAATCCGAAACCGATATGGTTCTTAAGCATCATCCCAAAATAGTTGGAGTCAACAATAGAGATCTTAGAACCTTTAAAACATCGCTGGAAGTCTCAAAGAATTTAGTTCCTATCATTGTTGAAGCCGGAGCAACTGTAGTAGTAGAAAGTGGTATCAAAAGTCGTTCTGATGTCGAAAAGATCAAGAAATTAGGCGCTTCGGCTATCTTGGTAGGAGAAGCGCTTATGTCAAGTAAAAATATTCCAAACAAAATAAGAGAACTTATCGGGTGATTGAAATGTGGGTAAAGATATGTGGAATTAAGAGATTGAAAGATGCTCTTGCAGCAGCTGAGGCTGGAGCTGATGCGATTGGGTTTGTTTTCGCTCCAAGCAGGCATCAAATAAACCCGCAAGAAGTTAGAAAGATATCGCTTGTGCTGCCATCAACTGTGGCGAAAGTCGGGGTTTTTGTCAACGAATCCTTAAGAACGGTCAAAGAAAAGGCTGATTTTTGTAGATTAGATTACCTACAATTCCACGGAAATGAGAGTCAACAGTACTGTTCGAAGTTTCAAAGAAAAATCATAAAAGCTTTTTCTGTGCGAGATTGCAAGACTATTTTGAATCCCGGAGATTACTCTGTCTATCTAAGACTGTTTGATATTCATTCACAAAAAAACCCTGAAGGAACAGATCAAGGATTTAACTGTGTCAAATTGATCGACAAAATTAGGAAACTTGGTCCTTTTGTACTTGCAGGTGGTTTAACTCCAGAAAATGTTTTGCAAAACATCAAACGTTTTAGACCTTATGGAGTCGATGTATCAAGTGGTGTTGAAACAGCAGGTGAAAAAGACATCGATAAAATACGGAATTTTATCAGAATTGCGAAAAGGGAGGCCCGATATCATGTTACCAGATAACAATGGATACTTCGGACAATACGGTGGGAGATACGTACCTGAGACTCTTATACCAATGCTAATTGAATTGGAAAAAAAGTACAAAAAACTCAAAACAGATGCGGACTTTTTGTCAGAATTTGAAAGTTATTTAAAAGACTACGTGGGTAGACCTTCTCCATTATATTTTGCTCAAAGACTTACCAAATACTGTGGCGGTGCAAAAATATTTCTGAAAAGAGAAGATCTCAACCACACAGGTGCCCACAAGATAAACAATACAATAGGACAAGCTCTAATCGCAAAAAGAATGGAAAAAAAACGTGTCATAGCGGAAACAGGAGCAGGCCAACACGGTGTTGCAACCGCAACATCCGCAGCCCTTTTCGGGTTCGAATGTGCAATATACATGGGAGAAAAAGACATAAAGCGCCAGTCATCAAATGTTGTGAAAATGCAGTTGCTTGGGGCAGAAGTAGTCCCTGTGAGTACCGGAAGCAAAACTCTCAAAGATGCGATGAACGAAGCAATAAGAGATTGGGTAACAAACGTAGAAAGTACATTCTACATAATAGGATCCGTCGCTGGCCCTCATCCATATCCAATGATCGTTAGGGATTTTCAGACGGTGATAGGTCGGGAAACACGCCATCAAATTTTTGAAAAAATTGGAAAACTGCCAGATTACGTGATCGCCTGTGTCGGAGGCGGAAGCAATTCTATGGGTATATTTAGCGCGTTCCTGAAAGAGGACGTAAACCTTATCGGTGTAGAAGCTGCGGGATTAGGTCTTGATTCGAACAAACATTCTGCTACACTGGAAAAAGGATCCGTAGGAGTACTTCACGGTTCTAAAAGCTACGTTCTTCAGGACAAATACGGAAGGATCTTACCAACCCACTCTGTAGCGGCGGGACTTGATTATCCCGGAGTTGGGCCGGAACATAGTTATCTTAAAGACATTAAGAGAGTGTTCTACACTTCAGTTACAGATAGTGAAGCCTTGAAAGCCTTCAAAGTACTTTCTGAAATTGAAGGGATAATACCAGCGCTCGAAAGTGCTCATGCCGTGTCGTATGCTATGAAGATCGCAAAAGAGATTGGACCAAGTAAAAGTATCATTGTAAACCTTTCTGGACGTGGAGACAAAGATGTCAAGAGAGTTCAAGAAATTATGGAGGTGTAAAAAATGGGAATCGGAAGGATTCAAAACAAATTCACCAAACTTCAAAAATCCAAACAGAAAGGTTTAATAGCTTACCTAACAATTGGTGACCCAAATTTGGAGATTTCTGAGCGTTTTTTAGAGTTGATTGCCAAAAGCGGTGCGGATATCATTGAATTGGGAGTTCCATATGCAGATCCACTTGCAGATGGTCCTGTCATTCAGTATGCAGACGAAATAGCGCTTAATTCCGGAACTAACTTAGTTAAAGTCATCGATTTAGCAGCAAGAATAGGGCCAAAGATAGATATCCCCATCATTCTAATGAGTTATTTTAACCCAATTCTCCAATATGGCCCAGATTTGTTGATCAATAATTCCTCAGCAATAGGCATAGACGGTTTTATCATACCAGATTTGCCACTTGAAGAATCACGGAATTTTTCGTTGAAAGCTAAGAAAAAAGGATGTGCTTACATTCCATTGGTTGCACCAACAACAACGCCCAGCCGTCTTAGAAAGATCTCTCAAATTGCTTCTGGATTCGTTTACTGCGTATCTGTAACGGGAATAACAGGTATGCGCCAAAATGTGTCAAGTGAATTGCCTGAATTCATAAAACGTGTACGTAAAAACATGCCTAACATGAACCTTGCTATAGGCTTTGGAATATCAAATCCAGAACAAGCCTCAATTGTGGGACAAATTGGGGATGCGGTAATTGTAGGAAGCGCTATTATGAAAATAATAAACCAGCATGGGGAATTTGGTGATAAAAAAACAGAGTTAAGTTCTTTCATTTCATCGTTGAAAAAAGCGTTAGTTTAACACCAAAATTCGAATAATTCTATGAATCTTTTGTCAGGCATTCAAATCAAAAGGCCCATTTTCCCAAGCGATTTAACAATTTTTTGCAGTGTTTCCTTAGAATCTGCCCCTATGGTATGAAGATGGACACCGTTTGAAAGTGCTAAAAGTGGAATCGCACTGGATGTTTGAAGGGCACTGATAAATTTTTCAACATCTTCAAGTGTTTTTATGTTGAGATTTCCCTTGATTTCCCCATAAATGGGATGCTCGACGATCACATCGAGCACCTCTCCGCCATTTTTGACCACACATGTTAACTCATCACGTATCATTTCCTTTGTATGCTGAACTGCAACAAGCATTGTAAATTTTGGCTCCGCATTGTTCAAAACATATCCTCTGGCTGTTGATATGATATTTATTCCCTTCGATTTCAGAATAGCTACATCCTGAACCACAACCTGCCGTGTGACTCCTAACAAAGATGCCAATTTTGAACCGCTTATGCTTTCTTGGGATGATGAAAGAAAATTTACGATTTTCTTCAATCTTTCTTTCCTGTTCAAAATCTCATTCTCCTCAATTTACTTGACCGACAGTCGTTTCAAGGTCAATAAAGAATATCTAAAATGCATCAACCAACAGCATTATACCAAAACACAACTCATTGTGCTTTCATGAATTTTGTTAGATAAAGTTCAAACATACATAACTCACGTTGTGCGTGAGAGTAACAAAAAAAGATCGGGATGTAACAGAGTTCATTAAAAATGGCATAAACACTTGAAAACCTACAACATCTCGTGTGAAATTATTTTGAACAAACTAACTCAAGGTTTTAAACCTCCTTTGAACTTTTCATCAAGGCATATGAGCTTGCCGTCTGGAAGTTCACAAGAGTGAGGAGTGGGATTGTGCGGTGCACAATGTTTTCCCACTTCCATGACCGAAGCGATAGCTGAGAAGGGATTGTGCGGTGCACAATGTTTTCCCACTTCCATGACCGAAGCGATAGCTGAGTGGGATTGTGCGGTGCACAATGTTTTCCCACTTTCCTGTCTGTTCTGTTGTCCTTTACAGGGCGCGAAGGCGCAGGCGGTAGTCGAGAGCAACATCTTTTCCACAACGTCATTCCGGGCTTGACCCGGAATCTAAGAATGAGATCCCGGAGCAAGTCCGGGATGAGTGTGTCCAGAAAAGGCAGACATGTTCAGTGGGAGATAAACCCACCGAGATAAAAACCAGCATCTCGTAGCTTGGTTGGTAAAGGCAAGGGAACCGCGGATCAGGTCAAGGACGACCTACGGTCGGTTCAGGATGACGTTTGATAAGACTTCGAAAAATTTCCTTATCGCTTGAAAAGTGATGTTTATTTGATAAATATTCATAGATTGTAAAGTTAACACACAACGTGAGTATATAAGTACAACTTATGCCTCCATAAAATACGTGTATTTGACGCACTAAAAGAATGATGCTATCGTGTTTTTGAATTCGTCACTTAGTTATGGAAAGGGATGGTAACATGAAAAAAATAGATATTTTAACAATTGGTGCAGGCGGAGGTGCATATCCAGCTGCGTTTAGACTTGCAAAAGCTGGAAAAGATGTTGTTATGATAGATTCTAAAGGCATCATGAGTGGAAATTGTCTTGCAGAAGGATGCGTACCCTCAAAAGCGTTAAGGGAAGCAGCAGATATCTACAGAATTTCAAAAAAGGTGGGGCTATTTGGCTTAGGTGGAAAAGTAGGGTTTAATTATGCAAAAGTAGTTGAGCATAAAGACCGCATTCAAAAAATAAGATACGAACAACATGCTAAAGAACTCAAAGAAGCTTCGAAACACTTAAAATTAATCAAAGGCGTTGCCTCTTTTTTAGATGAACATACAATTGAGGTAGAAACAGAAAAAGGAAAAAAAAGAATACAGAGCAGGAAATATTATAATCGCCAGCGGTGCAGATGTAGCAGTACCACCTATAAAGGGTGCTGAGTATTGTATAACATCAAGAGACATTTTTGCTCTTAATCCCACTTTGAAAGAGTTGCCAAAATCTTTAACGATCATTGGTGCTGGCTACATTGGACTTGAAACCGCCACAATTTTCAACGAGTTTGGAGTCAAGGTGCGCGTTGTTGAAATGATGGACAGAATTTTGCCAACAATGGAGCCAAGACTTTCCGGGAAATTGCGTGCTCTTTTAGATCCGAATATAGAGATCATCCTGAATGCCAGAGTTGAAGAGATCAAAAAATACGATGGCAAATATGAAGTTATCTACACACAACATGAAATCAAAAAGACCGTAAAGTCCGATCTTGTGTTAATGGCAATTGGAAGAAAACCCGTTGTGCCACAGAGAACTCAGGAAATAGGTATTAACGTCAAGGAAGGAAAGATCATTGTCAATAATGCATTGCAGACAAATATTCCACACATATACGCGCCGGGTGACGTTAATGGGGCTTCAATGCTCTTTCATTCAGCTGTTAGACAATCGTTAGTAGCTGCTAATAACATAATGGCTGGTAATCATCCTATAGACTATATGAACTTTGACGCAGTACCAACAACCGTCTTTACTTTTCCAAAGATCGCTTACGTTGGTCTCATGCCGTCTATTGCAAAAGAAAAGTGCGTTGAACTTGTTGAAACGGACTACCAATTTAAAGTTGACTCTCGTGCACAAATATTCGATGAAATGGAAGGCGAAATTCGCGAATTTTTCGATGTTAGAACAATGCGACTCGTTGGTGCATGGGTAGTTGGCATAGATGCAGATAATCTCATAGGAGAGCTTGGAATAGCGATTGCAAACGGTTTAAATGTTAAAGATATTGCGGAATTTGCCAATCAACATCCAATGTCATCTGAAGGCATATCCAAGGCTGCAAGAAAACTCTTGTAAAGAGGAAGAGAACTAACGCATCTCCTTTGATCGATAAGAATAACACCTTTGCTACAATGATTTAATAAATTCCCTGAAGCCATTTTCTAAACTCGAGAGTGTTCTTCCATTTTTCCAGATCATGAAAAAATTCCTTTTGATTTCAACACCATCTATACTTTTTGAGACTATGCGTCCACATTTCTCGTCAGCGGAAATGGCAAATTTGCTAAGTATCGATATTCCCAGTCCGCTGGCAACAAATTCTTTTATTGCTTCGTTGCTTGAAACTGTCGCAACAACATTTATGGGAATACATCCGCATTTTGAAAAAACATTTTCAATTATTTTCCTGGTGCTGGATCCCTTTTCTCTTGATATGAACGGAAGCACTTTCAGCTCTTCAATTGTTATCTTAGATCTTTTTGAAATCTCACTGTTTGGCGAACATACAACTTTCAACTCATCTTCACACATTGTCTCAATATTCAATAATTTGTGATATACAGGTGCTTCTACGAAACCTATCGAGCTCTCTTCTTTTAAAACTCCTTCAACAATCTCAGAAGTATTTTGAATTCTCACAGAAAAGTAGACATCGCTTTCAGTTTCTTTATAACTTTTAATCAGAGAAGGAAGAAGATAGTTTCCAATGGTTTTGCTCGCACCTATGTTGATCAACTTGTTAGCTGAAATGCTCTCAGTGCTGATCTTTTCGATGGTCCCTTCAAAGATCCGGTAAAGCGTTTCTAACTCCTTGTAAATCTTGAATCCGTCGTTAGTGAGATACAGCTTAGTATTGACTCTTTCAAAAAGTTTAGTACTTAATTTTTTTTCAATCGCCTTGATATGTTGAGAAACGGCGGGCTGGCTTATGAACAAATTTTTAGAAGCTCCTGTAATACTTCCGGCTTTCACTACTTCTATAAAAATCCTAATTTCGTTGATGTTAAGCATTTTTCCGTTTTTTTACGTCACTACAGATACGATCCACACACTTTTGTCTTTTGACAAATCCATAAGTGCGCCGTCCACCATAATCACCGGAATAAGAAGTCCCGCACCGCTTGTCCTTATCACAGTTCCGATTTTCCCGTTGTTAAGTTTGACTCTTGTCCCCGTGGGATACATACCAAGAATTTTTATAAAGGCATTAAGAACGTAAGGATCGTAATCCTTTCCAGCCCTAACAAGTATCCATTTTAAAGCTTGATAAGGGGTCAACTTAAGAGCTTCAGAAGACGTGGACGTAAGAGAGTCGTAAGCATCTGCTATTTGAAGTATACGTGCATAAAAATTTATGTCCTCTCCTTTTTTTTCAAATGGAATGCCAGTTCCATCATATTTCTCATGATGTTCAAGAACGGCGTCAAGGATCTCCCTGCTCTCTATTATCCCATAAGATGAAAGGATTTTGTACCCAATCGTTGTGTGTTGAAGTATTTTCTCTCTGCTTGACATTCTTCCTATGTCTACATATTCTGGATCGTTTAAAAACATCAAACCAATGTCATGGAAAAGGGCAGCCTTTGCGAGTGGGATGAGATGATATCTCGACATGGATAAAGTATTTCCCACCATAACTGATAGGATAGCAGTATTTATACCGTGTTTGTAAAGATAACCACTCACGTGCTTCCTGAAAAAGTTGACCACATATTCTTTTTGACTGAGAAGATCATCCACAACTGCCCCAAGGGTGTGCTCAACTGATTCTTTATCTATCCTTTCTCCCAGCTTAAGCTGTTCCGAAAGATCTTTGAAAGACGTTATGAACCCTCTGTACATTTCATCTGGAACTGAAAGGCGTATTCCAGGAGCTATTGGTTCTTCAACCTTAAGCAATTCTTGATCGAGATCTATGGAATTTCGGATTTTCTCGAGATCTTCTCCCTTTCCTTCCACGGGAAGCCATAAGATTTCTCGTTTCCTGAGATTATCCAGAATTTCTTTGTTAATCCGAGTTCCCTTTGAAAGTAGTACTTTGAACGATGTTCCATCATACAAATCTTCTGCAAGCACGGCACCATCTTTTATATCTTCCAGGGGTTTCCATTCAATGGCCATTGCCACTCACCTCAAATTCATATGCTTTTAACTTATCAAGAACTGTCCCGGATGGTCCGACGGCGGAGAGCGTCCACTTTCCAAGGAAGAAGTCCCTATAAGTTTCAACTACATCGTCGTATTTTACATCCTCGATGGATTGAATTACACGATCGATTCCTCTTATTTTTCGAAGTGTAAATTGATCATCTACCATCATAAACATAGTAGAAAACGTAGATTCAGTGGATGTGAGTAATTTCCCTTTTAATCTTTTCTTTCCATAATCCATGTGTTTTTTTAAATCTAAACTATTTGCCATGTCATTCAAAACACCTCTGATCTTTTCGATCGCATCAAAGACTCGACTTGGAGATGTGGAAAAATCCACTGTAAAGTATCCCCCTAATCTGTTTGACTGATTAGAAGATGATATTGAATAGACAAGTCCATATTTCTCCCTCAATTTTTCAAAGAGCACAGAGCTCATTCCACCACCAAGTATTGTGGTTATTATGGATAGTGGATAACTCCTCTTATCTGACTTTTCGATGGTTTTAATTCCTATGGAAACGTTGACTTGCTTCAAATCTCTTTTTTCAATTACAACATTTGTTGACGGACGAGCAATAGGTTTTTCAATGTCTTCTTTCAATTCACCGTTTTGTAGAGCTTCCATTTTCTCCCGAATATAATTCATATCGCAAGATCTCAAATTTCCCACAATTGACAAGAGAATATTCGAAGAAATGTAGTGATCTTTGAAATACTTTCTCACATCATCAACAGTTGTATTTTTGACAGTTTCAACTTTTCCGATTATCGATCTTCCATAAGGTGTTTCCTCACCCCAAAGTGCTTTCAAAAAATTAGTCCCCGAGAGATCCGCTGGATCGTCTTCATACATGGCTATTTCTTCGAGAACAACTCCCTTTTCCAATTCGATCTCTTTTTCCGGAAATATTGGAACACTTACAAGATCGTACAGCACATCAAAGGCCTGACGAGAAGCAAAATCAGGAACTTTGGCATAGAAAAGTGTGTACTCTCGGGAAGTGAAAGCGTTAAGAACCCCTCCCACTGATTCTATTATTCGTTTTAGATCGTGACCAGCAAAGTTTTTTGTCCCCTTAAAAACCGCGTGCTCTATCAAGTGTGAGATTCCAGAATTGTTAGAATTCTCATTCGCTGCTCCCACATTAACACCTATACCAAAAGTAACCGTCCGCAGGAATGGCATATCCCTGCTGACGATTAAAGCATCATTTGAAAGTTTCTCAACGGTAATATCATTTGTCATGTTTTCTGTCGTCAAACCTCCTCCTGGGTCTTTGGTGATACTGAGTTTCTTTTTCTTTCCCTTCGACCACTTGCCTGAGCTGAATCTTTCCTGTGGGATCACTTCCCACTACTTCCACATTTACTTTATCTCCAACATGAACAACATCTCTGACATTTTTGACGTGTCTCCCCATTTTCGAAACGTGAACAAGCCCGACTTTACCTGGGAAGAGCTCAGCAAAGAAACCGTATCCTTCAACTCTGGTAACAGTGGCAATAAAACGCTCGCCATTTTTGATCTCTCGATTCATGTTTTCGATCTGTTGGAGAGCTGCTCTTACATTTTCGTTTTTATCACCAACTATCTTTACACGACCATCTTCTTCGATTTGAAGTTCAACACCAAACTCCTCAGATATGGCTTTAACAGTACGACCCCCAGGGCCTATCAATTCTCCTATTTTCTCAACAGGTATTCTAACAAGTTTTATGATTGGAGCATGTTTCGACAGATGGTCCCTTGGAGCAGGTATTGTATCGTACATTATATCAAGAATTTTGTTTCTTGCGATTCGAGCCTTTTCAAGTGCGACTTTCATTATTTCTTCAGAGACATTCCCCACTTTAACATCCATCTGGAAAGCGGTAATTCCTTCTCTTGTCCCAGTAACTTTGAAATCCATGTCTCCTAAGTGATCTTCCATCCCAAGTATATCAGTCAAGACAACCCAACCATCTGGCTCAAAGATAAGCCCCATGGCAATGCCGGCCACATGTTTCTTTGTTGGAACTCCCGCAGCCATAAGTGAAAGTGAACCGGAACAAACTGTTGCCATCGAAGAAGAGCCATTAGATTCAAGTATTTCAGATACTACACGCATAGTATAGGGAAACTCTTCTTCTGAAGGGATCACACGTCTGAAAGATCTTTCGGCAAGATGGCCATGGCCTATTTCACGTCTTCCAGGACTACCAAATCTTCCCGTCTCACCAACACTGTAAGGCGGAAAATTGTAATGAAGCATAAACCTTTTCTCGCCTTCTTCTAAAAGCGTATCTATAATCTGAACGTCCATCTGAGCTCCAAGTGTGGTGACTCCAAGGCTTTGAGTCTCGCCCCTCGTGAACAAAGCACTCCCATGCGCTCTCGGAAGCAAATCCAATTCACAAGATATGGGACGTATTTCATCTGGATTACGTCCATCAACGCGCAGATTCTTTTCAAATATCATCCTACGCATCGTGTGCTTAACGATATCTTCAAACTCATCAGAAAGCAAGGTCTTAGTCTGGACCACTTCTTCTTCTCCTAATCCACTTTCTTCAATCAATGCATCTATTATCTGATTTTTGTATTCTGCTATTTTTTTGTCTCTTGCAAGTTTTCCTTGAGTGAGTAAGCGCTTTTCTAACTCTTCCCTTTCAACCATAGATCTTAGTTTTTCGATCAAAGTTTCATCCACACTGGGAGTTTCGTATTCAAACTTTTCCGTATGAAACTCAGAAAGAATTTCATCTTCAAAATCAAGCAACTCTTTGATCGCCTCATGTGCCTCCATGAGAACTTGTATCATCACATCCTCACTCACTTCGTTTGCTTCTCCTTCAACCATTGTTATCGCATCTCTTGTTCCGGCAACAACAAGATCTATATCTGCTTTTTTGGCTATCTCATCTGAGGGAAAGAAAACGTATTTGCCATCCAAAAGCGCAATCCTTAATCCTGCAACTTTTCCATTAAATGGTATTGGAGATGCGTTAAGTGCTAGAGAAGCACCCATTATTCCCAGTGTATCAGGGGGATTGTCAGGATCCACCGAAAGTACGGTTGCGACAATCTGCACTGGTATTTTAAAATCTCTTGGGAAAATAGGCCTTATGGGTCTATCAATCATTCTTGCAGAAAGCACCGCGTTCTCACTTGGTCTTCCTTCACGCTTGATGAACCCGCCAGGTATTTTCCCAGCAGCGTAGAATTTCTCTTGGTATTCAACTGTTAAGGGGAAAAAATCGAGTCCTTCTTTTGGCCTTTTATCCATAACAGCTGTCACGAGCATTTTAGAATCCCCATAACCAATTACGAATGCACCATCAGCTTGCTTCGCCATTTTTCCATTTTCGATGACGAGTTCATTACCTTTAAATTCTTTCTTCCAAATCCTGTACATCTGATCACCTCTAACAAAATATCAACAAATGTTATAAAACTTACTTTAAGAATAAAAGAGCGGGCAGATTCCCGCTCTTCGTTCAAAGCCTTACCGCCTTAGATTCAACTTTGCTATGAGTTCTTTGTATACTGCTGGTTTACGATCTCTAAGATATCTAAGAAGTCTTCGACGCTTACCTACCATTTTCAAAAGTCCACGTCTCGAGTGGAAATCTTTTGGATGAACTTTTAAATGTTCTGTCAGATGAGATATCCTCGCCGTTAAAATTGCTACCTGAACTTCTACAGAACCCGTATCTCCCTCGTGAAGCCTATAAGCTTCCACGATCTTTTTCTTATCTTCCTTTTCCATTATGACACCTCCATAAAATTGAACCAAGAGCGGGTATTTCTCCCAACTCTGAGTCCGGGTCTAATTAATTTTACCATATTTGTACACAAAAATGCTCCTTGAAATTCCCTTTTTGAACATAAGTATGCTAAAACGCGTCAAAAAATCTGGAACAACATCTAAAAATAAATAGGAGGTGCGTTCGAATGAAAAACCTTAGAATTTTCATGTTAGCAGTGATTCTCGTATCGATGGTTGGCTTCTTTGCGTTTGCAGGTAACTCGTCCACAAGCATGGTAACCCCGATTTCCTCATCCTCTTATGGCTATCTCAATCCTAATGTACAAAGTCCAGTGATAGCCGTAGCGAAAGCGGTATCACCATCTGTCGTGAGAGTTGTAGTTCACACAACCCTTGTTTCTAACTCAAACCCATTTGGGGAAATGAGCCCGTTTTTCAAGAAATTTTTTGGATTTCAAATGCCAACACCTGAAGAAAGGCAGGTAGAAAGCCTCGGATCCGGAATAATATTCAATTCGAAAGGATACATATTGACGAACTATCATGTAGTTGCAGGTGCCAAAGAAGCTGAAATAACGCTATTGAATGGAAAAAAATACAAAGGTATTGTTGTTGGGGGAGACCCCACAAACGATCTTGCCGTTATTAAAATCGAAGCTCCTGAAGGAGTAACTTTCCCAGCTGCAACTTTAGGAGACTCTAACAAAGTACATGTTGGAGAGTATGCAATTGCAATTGGAAACCCCTTTGGCCTTGACTACACGGTTACGCAAGGAATAGTAAGTGCTGTAAACAGAGAAGTTCCAAAACCAAATGGAAATGGATATTATTACAACATGATTCAAACAAACGCCGCGATAAACCCTGGCAATAGTGGTGGGCCACTTGTAGATATTCATGGAAGAGTCATAGGAATAAACACGGCTATAATCAGTCCTTCGCAGGGACAAGGATTGGGATTTGCTATACCAATAAATACCGCGAAAGTCCTGATCGCAAGACTGATAAAAGGGCAAGGTTCTGGATATCTTGGGGTTCAAGTCAGAGATCTCACCTCTACTCTCGCCAAGAGTCTTGGCTTGGATGATGTGAAGGGTGCGTTGGTTATAGGAGTGGTTCCTGATGGTGGAGCAGCAAAGGCTGGAATAAGGATAAAAGATGTCATAGTTGAAGTTAACGGTGTAAAAATTACCAGCGCAGATAAACTCGTAAGCACAATTCATGAATATGCTCCTAATGACGTGGTAAATGTGAAAGTTTATCGAAATGGTAAATATCTCACATTCAGCGTAAAACTTTCATCAAAAGCGGTGTTTAAAACATCATCTACTGTTTATAGCGCAAATGGATTTAGTGTTGCTGATTTGACAGAACTTTACATGACAAAATATTCTATACCTTCAAACATCAGAGGAGTTGTAGTTACAAGTGTTGATCCAAACAGCCAAGCTGCTATGGCCGGTCTTCAACCAGGAGATGTGATCACATCGCTAAACAATAAAAAAATATCTTCAACAAAGGAATTTGAAAAACTGTACGAAAAGATCAAAAAGAATGGAACTGTTATTATGTCAGTTTATTCTCAAGGCATGGAAATGCTTGTGATATTTTACAAGTGATCCAACTATAAAAAATCTCAAATTGTGTATGAACATTCAAAACGATCCAGAGTCCGTAAAGAAAGAGATTTCACATCTTACTCGAAGTTTTCATCAAGACATATAAGCTCACCATCTGGAAGTTCATAAAAGTGAGAAGTGGGATTGCGCAATGCTTTCCCGCTTTTCTGACCGAAACGATAGCCGTGAGGGGGACCGCGTAGCGGTGGAAGGTGTTAAGTATGCAGCGTGCCTTACACAGAGTCTTTGACCATAACATCATTCCGGGCTTGACCCGCAATCTGAGAATGAGATGCCGTATCAAGTACGGCATGACCTGTGGCAAGTCCGGGATGACATGTCGGTTTAAGACTCTATCAGATGTATCAAGTTTAGCATGACCTATGCTCAGTCCGGGACGACCTAACTTTCATCAATCAGCAGGTTCGAAAGCATCTTTTGGAGCACCACAATCAGGGCATACCCAATCGTCTGGAAGCTCAGAAAACGGGGTGCCTGGCTCTATCCCATTATCCGGATCTCCCTTTTCGGGATCGTACACATAACCACACAAAGTGCACACATATTTCTGCTTTTCATCCGCCATCCTCAGATCAACCTCCTTGTTTTGTGAAGCTCGCTATTCGTCTCGTGTATTAATGGCACGACTTGGTTACACACAAATATCGTTTGTACCTACGCCTTTTCTCGCTCAAACGCTTTAACAATCAAAAAGGGCAACTTATCAAACCCTATTTTGTGCAGAGAAAGGACATCTATAAAAATTTTGCACTCATCCAATTTGAAAATCTCTCCGAGATTAAGAGCTCCGACAATGTACACTTGAATCTTTGAAAGGTCAAGAGAGTTTTTCTCGGAAAAACTAACAAGAGCACGTGCCGCTTCGTACTCGTAAGGCTTAAGATCGGATATGGATTGATAACATCGATCCAGATATCTACGTTCCATTGACAATATTATAGTTGTGATCTGAGAATCGTCAACACAAAGTAAAGAATGATAAAGACTAAAAGCCATTGGAGCATTCTTGATGTATTCAAAGTAAAACGATGGCCAATTTCTTTTTTCTAAAGATAGAATTTCAAAAAAATCTCTACTTTTATCAACGAACAATCTTTTCACACCTTGCTATTTTGAAGCATGTTTCCTTCCATTTCCACAAGATCCTGGAAAGTATATTTAGAAAAAGCCTTGATCATTGCACTGTAAGCATCACTCCAAACGTATTTGATCATGCAATGCTCAAATTCAGCACACCTATCCTCAGAGTTTTTCTTCAAGTTCATGCAGTTCAACCTTTTGATTGGATTTTCCAATCCAAGTATAATGTCAGAAACTTTTATATCCTTCGGAGGTTTTGCAAGAGAATACCCTCCATTCTTTCCACGTATGGTTCTAACTATTCCTAATCTCTTGAGTCTGAAAAGCAGCTTCTCCATGTAATCACTTGGAACATCTTGCCTTTCGACTATTTCTCTGAGTGTTAACTTTCTTACTCCTCTGTTCCATGCGTGTGCCAATTCATAAACCGCACGGGTAGCATACATACTTTTGGTTGACAAGTCAAGCATTTCATCACCTCATAATCATTATACCATCAATTAACGAGAGCATAGCTCGCCGTATTCAACAAATCTTTTCTTATTCTTCTCATTTTAACATGAAGTTCAGAATTTGACCATAATATGGAATCAATGTTAAAATAAGAGGCATTTCAAAATCTAAGGAGGGAAAAAGTATGCTAAAAAGATCGTTTCTAATCTTTACCGTGATCGTGTTGGCTTTCTCAATCATGGCGATGGCGGCACATCTCGTGATACTTGAAGTAAATGACACTCATGGACATGCTTGGGCTTACAATGAATGGCACAATCCGAACATAGGTGGATTCGCCGCAATCGCGACGATCGTGGAGCAAGCGAGAAAAGAAGCTGCTGAAAATGGATGGGACTTTTTGTTCCTGCATGCCGGTGATATAAACACAGGTGTTCCTGAATCTGATTTGCTTTACGCGCGACCAGATATATTGGCCCTAAATGCGATGCATTTAGATGCGATGGCAATTGGAAATCATGAATTCGATCATCCATGGTCGATCTTGATGAGACAAATGACGTGGGCGAACTTTCCGTTTCTCTCTGCGAACATAGTTTATAAGGGTACAAACGAGACAGTTGGAAAGCCTTACATAATAAAACGATTTCCAGACCTTAGTGTTGCCATACTTGGGTTAACAACTAAAACTACTGAGTATATAGGAAATCCAAAAAACGTTGGAGGTTACGATTTCTTATCACCAGTGAGCGTTGCCAAAAAATACGTTCCAATGCTTCATACAATTATGGGAAAGAACGGAATAGTTTTGGCTCTAACGCATCTTGGAATTTTTGGGCCAGGACTTACTGCGGGTTCCAAAGTTTCTAACACCGCCTTGATGATGAGAAAATTGTTAACGTACAACAAACCTAATGATCCTTACGGTGGAAGCGTTACTCTTGCTGAGAGTGTGAAGGGAATTACAGCAATCCTCGATGGTCACAGTCACACAATTGTAGAAGAGCCTCTCAATGTCAAGGGAACATTGATAATTCAAGCCGGATCATTCTCGAAGTATGTCGCCAGACTCGATCTTATCGTGAAAAACGGCAAGGTTACGGATTACACTTATAAACTTATACCAGTTAACCTTAAAGTTTACCACAAAGACAAAAATGGAAAAGTTACTTACACTTATGTCGGAAAAGAAATAAAACCAAATGAAAAAATCAAAGAACTTCTTGCTGGGTACAAGCAAATCGGAGAAGCAAAATCGAACGAACCCGTTGGATTCTCAAAAGTAAATTTCGCAAATGATAAGGGACAAACGAGAATAAAAGACACATTAATAGGCCATTTGATCACCGACGCAGTTGCATGGAAACTTAAAAATCTGGGAGTTCAAGCTGTTCTTATGAATGGTGGAGGAATCAGAGCTTCGATCGCTCCCGGTACCATAACCTACCGCGATATTCTCAAAGTACTTCCGTTTGGAAATACCGTTGTTACTATCAAATTGAAAGGTTCTGATCTTCTCAAAGCCATAGAATGGGGAGCCGTATCTCATCCAAATGACACAGGCGCAAGGCTTAACCCATGGGGCTTGACTTATAAAGTCACACCTAAAGGTGTGGAAAACATACTGCTCAACGGGAAACCAATAGATCCCAACAAAATTTATACAGTGGCTACAAACGACTATATGGCCAGTGGTGGAGATCACTACTCTATGCTTAAAAACGGAGACCAGTACAACACTAATTACGTTTTAGCAGATGTTGTTAAGGAATACATCCAACACATAAGTCCGATAAAATCATATCCATTCACCCCAAGATGGACTGAAACAAAATAAAAACCGAATCGCGCCTTCAAGGCGCGGTTCCCTTCTTTACGAGGAGGAGTTTTTGATGATAAAAAATTACGTGCTTGACACGAATGTCCTGATCCACGATCCGAATTCAATTTACACATTTGAAGATAACAATCTTATAATCCCGCTTCCCGTTATAGAAGAAATAGACAAACTCAAAAGCCGCCCAGGTGAGATTGGCAGAAATGCCCGTCAAGTTGCCAGAGAATTGGATGGTCTGAGGCAAAAAGGAAAACTCTACAAGGGGGTTAAACTCGAAAATGGTGGAATGCTAAAAATCGAAGTTGTAGAAGATAGAAGAGAAATGCCACATTTCTTGTCTGATCGGGTAACCGATGACTGGATACTTCTTTACACTCTGCAAATTGCAAAGCGCAGTTCTTTAAAAACCATAATCGTGAGCAAAGACATAAACATGAGGATAAAAGCAGACGCAATAGGATTGGAAGCCCAAGATTACTTGACCGATCGCACCAGTGAAAACAGCATACTTACTGGTTACAGAAAATCCGAAAAATCACCTCCAGACGATAGTGATCCGAGAACCGTAGGACTCAGCGATCTTGTGGAAAATGAATTTGTAATATTCAAAGATTCTAAAATTTTTAGATTCAAAAACGGAAAGCTTATACCTATTCAGGTAGGATTCGATTCTCAAATATGGGGAATCCACGCACTCAATATCGAGCAGCTCATGGCTTTAGACTTACTTTTGGATGATGATGTCTCTCTTGTTACTCTCCTTGGGCCTGCCGGTACTGGAAAAACTTTACTCGCATTGGCAGTGGCACTCTATTTAACAGTGGATAAAAAAAGGTACAGAAAGGTAACCGTTACTCGCCCAGTTATACCTATGGGAAAGGATATAGGCTACCTACCGGGAAGTGCAGAAGAAAAAATGCGCCCGTGGATTCAGCCAATACGTGACAATCTTGAATTTTTGTTTGATAACGTTGGGCAATCCACTTCAAAAGCCGACAACGCCAAATTTTTACAAGTTGAAGCCCTTAGTTACACTCGTGGCAGAAGTATTCCACACCAATTCATAATTGTTGATGAGGCGCAAAATATTACTCCACATGAAGTAAAAACGATTATAACGAGAGTCGGTATCAAGACTAAAATGATTCTTACCGGAGACATTTCCCAAATCGATAGTCCTTACTTAGATGCATCGTCTAATGGATTAACTTATGCAGCCGTGAAGTTCTCACCTTACAAGATTGCAGGTCATGTGAAATTGTCTCATGGTGTCAGATCGGATCTTGCCACGTTGGCATCACAAATTTTGTAAAAGTCAAGGAGGAAGCGTTTTTATGAACGAGAGAGAGATAACACTTGAGTTAATTCGTGTTACTGAAGCAGCTGCTCTTAATTCAAGCAAATATCTTGGTCTCGGAGATAAAGAAATCGTAGATCAAGCGGCAGTAGACGCCATGCGAGGAATGCTCGAATTAGTGGATGTAAAAGGTACAATCGTTATAGGCGAAGGCGAAAAAGATAAAGCCCCAATGCTTTACGTAAACGAGCATGTTGGAAATTGGTCCGAGGATTCGCCTGAGATGGATATAGCCGTAGATCCAATAGATGGTACTCGTCTTGTCGCCAATGGACTACCAAATGCGATTTCCGTCATGGCTGCATCCGAAAGAGGAAAGCTTGCTTCCCTTCCAACTTTCTACAGTCAAAAGCTGGCGTGCGGACCTGAGCTCGCTGGAAAGTTAGATATAAACGCAAGTATAAGGGAGAACGTAAAGATCGCTGCGGCTGTGCTTGGAATAGATGTTAACGAACTCACTATTGTAGTTCTTAATCGTAAGAGACATGAAGCTTTGATCGACGAGATCAGGAAAGTCGGAGCAAGGATAAAGCTCATAAGTGATGGTGATATTGCGGCTGCTATTGCTACGGCTCTTCCAGATAGTGGTGTGAATCTGTATATGGGAATAGGGGGTTCACCTGAAGGTGTGCTCGCTGCCGCTGCTCTCAAAGCTTTAGGTGGGGAAATACAGCTCAAGTTAGCTCCAACCGATGAAGAAAAACAAAAGTTGGGCGATGTAGATCTCGACAATGTCTACTTCACAGATGATCTTGCGGGTGGAGACAACGTAATATTTTCTGCCACTGGAGTTACCGATGGTGATATGCTAAAGGGTGTAAGATATTACAAAAACCGCATTATAACTTATACAATAGCCATGAGATCTAAAACACATACTGTTCGAAAAGTAGAGGCACTTCACGACCTTGCATATAAGACTATTGCGCTCGAGAGCAAGGGAATAGATGTAAAATTCAGTATGTGAATGAGATAAATCCGAAAGGGGTAACGAATAATGGAACTCGGACTTGCAGGGAAAAAAGTTTTAGTGGGTGGCGCTACCAAAGGAATAGGAAAGGCTGTGGCGGAGGCTTTCGCAGCTGAGGGTGCTAATTTGGAAATTGTGGCAAGACACTCAACAGGCGAAGTTGCCAAAGAGATATCTGAGAAATTTGGGGTAATAGCTCATGGCCACAACTGTGATCTTTCGAAAATGGACGATATTTCCCATTTAAAGAACGAGGTGGGTGATGTAGATATCCTGTTTGCAAATGTTGGGGGGCCAAAACCTGGAGAAATAGAAACCCTCGAGGACGAGGATTGGCACAAAGCCTGTGACCTAACATTAATGAGTGTGGTTCGAATTGTGAAGACATTCCTACCAGGAATGATTTCGAAAAAATGGGGACGCGTAATTGCCCTTACATCTGTTTCTGTTTTCGAACCCATACCACGTCTTCTACTATCCAATTCCATTAGAATGGCTGTAGAAGGACTGATGAGAAGTTTATCGATTGAACATGCATCTTCAGGAGTCACCTTTAATTGCATAGCTCCGGGTTACACTTTGACAAATAGAGTGCGTACCTTGTTTGAAGATTCCGCACGTGCTCAAGGAAAAGACCCTAAAATCATTGAAAACGAGATCTCCCGTAAGACAGATGTGAAACGACTTGCTACACCAGATGAGATTGCAAGTGCAGTAGTTTTTCTCGCCTCTGAACGTGCAAGCTACATAACTGGCATAACACTCAGAGTAGATGGTGGATATGTAAAGTCAAGCTTGTAATCGATGTTACGATAGTAAAATACCGATATAGCTTAAATTCAATGTAACATATGCACAAAGTTCGAGAAGGAAAAATTCAAGAATTTGTGGTAGAATTTTTCAAAGAATGATTGATTATAAAACGGAGGCGATTCTTATGCCACTTTATAGGTACATATGTAAAAAATGCGGCCATGAAATTGTGCTTTTGAAAAAAGTTGCTGAAGCTGATAATGTTAAATGTGATGTATGCGGTGGAAAAATGGTAAGACAAATCGGAAATGTGGGAATCGTCTTTAAAGGTGGTGGATACTACTCTACAGACTCTGCAAAGAGCTCTGGGTCCAAAGAAAAGATCAAAACCAGCAAATAACGTAAAAAAATCCGTACGTTGTCAAAATATTCAAAGGTGTCTATCACGTCGTATTGAAAAAGAGCCGTTTCTATGATATGCTATAAGCGGTTTGAGTGCCGGGGCGTGGCGCAGATGGCTAGCGCGTCTGCATGGGGCGCAGGAGGTCGCTGGTTCAAATCCAGTCGCCCCGACCAGGAAAAAGCTCATCGAAGGTCCGATGAGCTTTTTCATATTTTCATATAGCAAAAAATTCTGTGGCCTTTCTTGCCATTTTGCGAGTTTCTTTTGCAATCTCGAGAAAGGATGTACCATTAAGCTTCAAATATGACCAAACACTTCTGTTCATGACCGGTACTGTATAATTTCCCGCCGCTTTTGGATCGAGTACATTTGCTACCACATCCGCGGCGTGAGAAATATATACGATATCTCTCAATGTTTCTTCATTTATTTTTTCAGGATCATGATGAAAGTTCACGGCCGTCTGGATCTCGTGAGGAAATCCCCATTTTTCTAAGAGATAATTTGCAACTGAAACATGATCAGGTAAACCCAACTTTTTCTCCGATTCAAAGTATGTTATAAGTTCCACCGATGCAAGCTTTATTGTAGCATCTGTGTAAGTTGGGAAAAGTCTGGCTATAACGATCTTTCCAAGATCATGAATCATTCCCACCAAGAACGTTTCCTCTTTGTTTATGAAGCCCACAGCATCAGAAATTTGTTCTGTAGCGATTGCGGTAGCTATTAAATGCCGCCAGAGTTTTTCGGTATCGATCAACTCGGTTCTCAACTTGGAAGTGAAAAAGGCATCGTGCATGTATATACTTGTAACGAGATTTCTTACTGTTTTAAATCCCAAGATCATAACCGCATGAGATAGCGTTGATATCTTTTGAGGAAGACCGTAATATGCAGAGTTTGCAAGCCTCATGACTCGGACTGTTAGATTCGGATCTTTTTCAATGACTTCGGTTAATTCTGAAGCTGAAACCTCAGGTTGAGATACAAGCTCTAAAACTTTTGCAACAACAAAGCTCGGTGTTGGAACGGAATCAAGCTCTCCAAGTACATCGTTTAGAGTTTTGGCCATACTTTGCCCTCATCTACGGTTCTGGTGAAGTTAACCAGTCTTTCTTTGGAAGTGAAAACTTGAAACCACATTCGTTTTCGTCACCTTCTATCCATATCTTTCCACGATGTTTCTCCACGATTTCTTTAACGAGTGCTAAGCCCAGTCCAGTACCTGACGCTTTTGCTTTCATCGTCTCAACTCTATAGAATTTCTGAAATACTTTGTCGCGCTCTTCTTTAGGAACTGAACTTCCGTTGTCGTAAACTTCAACTATATAATTTTCTCCAGCATCTAATAGTGAGATTTTCACTTCTGGCGACGGATTATCATCGTATTTGAAGGCATTTACCACCAAATTATCAATAATTTGGCGCATTCTTCTTGAATCTGCGGTTACATATGCACTTATAAGATGTTCTGGCAATGACAGTTCAAATTTTATTCCATTTTCTTGAGCACGGGCTTTTAAGCCCTCGTAAGATTCCTTGATAAGTTTAATCAAGTCTACTCTCTTAAAGTTCATCGGAAAACTGTCAGATTCGAGCTTCGAAAAATCAAGCATATCGTTAACTATTGATTTTAAGTGCTCCCCTTCATTCTTTATAGTCCCAACAAATTGCTTGAGGGTTTCATCGTCAAGTGAATCCACCGAATCAAGGATGGTTTCCGAATAAGCGAGTATAGCCGACAAAGGTGTTTTCAATTCATGAGAAACTGTGGCTACAAAGTCATTTTTCATTTTGTTTATCTTTTGAAGCCTTTCAAGTTCTTTGGTGTTAGTGATATCTTGTATAGAAGCCACAACTTTCAATCCCGAAGACAACTCAACTGGAACAACGTGAACACTATAAAAACTGCCGTCATGTTCTATTTCGTTTGAGATCTCTTTCCTGTAAACGAAAGCATTGTTAATCATCTCTTCTATCTGGGGTCTTAAACTCGTTTTGTCCGTTATGAGTTTTCGATAAGGCACATTTGAAAATTCCTCATTCCTGTAAATGTCTTCCACAACCACAGCGTATTTTAAAGAATTCAGAACGTTTTCGAGATAATATTTGGCTTCAGCAACGTATTTGTTTTTCTTCACAAGTTCCTTTGCAAGCTTCATGTTTTCTATGACCATTGACGTTTCAAATGCCAAGAAACTTTCTACATCTATCACTCCACGAGTGATTTCACTCACATCGTTTTTTATCCCCATGACAAGCACACCAAGACTTTTCGTTCTGCTAAACAGTGGAACGAAAAGCACCATAGAATTACCAATCGGCGTAATTGAAAGATGATGCTTTTGAGCTGACCAGTGAGCGAAATTCAATGTTTTTTGTTCCAGAACCTTTCCAAATTCTTCCTCTTCTGAAACATAGGAATACCAATCAATTTCAAAGAAATTCTCAGAAACTTTTTCTAACTCACCAACACACGCTGTAACGGTCTCTGCAGCATTAAGTCTAAGTGTAAAAGAAGAAAGCAAAGAAGAGAGTTCTGGAATCTTTTTGCTGAACCCAACTACCCTTATTTCTACCACCCCTTATTTTACCCTTTTGATCTCCCTCTTTGTTTTGTTTTTTGACGCTATTGATGGTTTAGATTTTATCAGTGGTTTTACGATCCTCTCAAATATCCTCAATAACCTGGTGAATAATATTTCATTTCTCGATATCGGCTCAACTTTTACAGAATACACACCAGCGAGGTTGGACATGAGAATATCTGTAAAAAGTTGATCACCAACGACCACCACTTCACTTTTTGACACATTGTACTTTTTCATGAGTTTTATAAGCTTGCCGGTGAAAGGCTTATGCGAATGCCTCAAAATATTCACATCCGAATTTCTAGCCAACCAATTGAGCGACGGAGAATTTCCATTAGACAGCACCGTTACATGTACGCGATTCGAAAGGTACTTTAAAAGCTCCAACGCTTTCTTGTCCAGTTTAGAAGCCCTCCATCTTGCAAGTGTGTTATCCATATCAAAAACGAAAAGTTTAACTCCACTCGCTATCATATGGTCATAGTCCACTTCAAATATACTACTGCGCCACTCGTTTGGAGATGCGAGTTCGCTTATTCTAAAAAGCCACCCAAATGTGTAGAAAAGCACACTATAAGAGACTCTTTCCAACAGCGCTATTGTTCCCAAAAACAGCCCCACTCCTGGATATGGCTCCACAAGAATGGTGTACATTCCAAGTCTGTTACCGGCTATGATATCTGTAAAGAAAAGATCTCCCACAAATACCGTTTCAGATGGTTTAGAATCTAACCTTCTTACCGCCAATTTTACCGTCTTCAATCCCGGCTTTCGTGCTTTGGCAAAAACCTGCACTCTCGGTAGCTTCTTCCTAAACATCTCGGTCCGCTTAAGGGGAGCGTTTGTAACCACTGCCACTTTAAATCCCGCGTCGAGCAATCGATTCAGCAACTCTACTATGTCACCAGAGACATCGCGCCTGAACGGAGCGAGCGTATTATCGTAATCGAAAATAATCGTGTCAAATCCCAACAGCTTGAACTTACTGTACGATATTTCATGGACATTTTTCACGACCTCTCGTGGTATTGGTTTTCTAAAGAATTCCACGATTCGGCTCATATCTCACCACTTTTAAATGTAATTCGTCTTTCAAAGAATTCAAAAGTTTCAAAAGATCTTCCAACTGATCATCTATTACTATAATTTTCAACAACCCTGACGCTGGATCGATGTGACGAACATTTAAAAAATTATCTTCCGCTTCAAGTATGTAGTTGAGCATATGCACTTCTGCTTTAGGTATAGCAACATACACATCATATTCGATCTTGCTCAAAAATTCACCTCCACACCGTAAGAATATTGGGGAGCATTGCCATTAAATTCCATACTCGCCCAAGTCTGAATGTAAGAAGAAAGGAGGCGAAAATCCATATTCAACGTTCCTGACACCTCATATGCACCATTCGATTCTACATGTGCACCAGCGTCCACAGAGAATTGCACGGCTTCAAAGCCAAAAGGCTTTGAACTTGTTTGAATATCTCCCCAGTACATACCGTTTCTCATTCCCAAACCAGTTCCTATTATTCCAACAGGACTGAAATACCGCACAAACAATCTCATTGTTGATGTAGAATTTAAGCTCATTTTTCCAACTACCGAAAGCACATTTGTGATCAAACCAGCACCCACAGTTGGGGTGGCACCCTCATAACCGTAAAAAATATAAGGCGAAAATCCTCCTATGTTATATCTCAAAGTTATATTTGGTTTGAATTGAGTTGGAGATGATGTCACATATTCTCCTCCCACAGTTGCCATAAAATTCCCAACAGAGATTGGAACCTCTGCAAACAACGAAACTGCTGATTTGGAAGATATTTCTGTCCCAAACGATATCCCACTAAGTGTAAATGCTTTGCCTTTTACGTTTCCTTCCCTCATCGATATTAATGTGGAAATAGGACCTACCCTAAATGAAGACGATAAGTTGCTCACATACCCTTGAGCATACTTATAAACAACCCAGTTTGAGATCAAAGACGTGTCGATCTCCATACCAAATTCCTTTGGCGTTGTCCAAAATGCATACCTATCTTCTCTGATAAACTTTCCTATCGTTTCGAGCCCTCCAAGCGGTGAGTAGGCTGTCACTTTTTTCTTCATTTCAAGGATTTTAAGGGATGAAATGAATGTCCTCTTGCCTTTGTGAGGAAGAATAGAAATGTATATTCCTTTAGAAATATTCAAATTCTCCGCTTTAAATCCTTCGAAATTTCTACGAATTCTTTTTAGAGAAGCTAACGAACGAAAAGAAATTTTCTTCGGCAACTTAAAAGCAAAATATGGAATCGGAGTTGGACCTTCCAAAGCACTTTTGTAACATAAGCTCTTTGGAAAGACAAATTCAGCTTTTCTGATCCTTTTTATTTTAACTTCGTAATTCTTTAAAGGCACGGAAAAAATTGCGTATCCCATATGAGCTTTTTCAGTTACCAGCATGAGAGGAGCAGATTTTGAAATGCCAAAAGTTGATTTAACAAATGTTTTTGGCAAGCGCACACCGATATTCCTTGGTGAAAAATTTCCTGCTGGCTCCAGCTTATGGGCGATAAAATTGGTACTTATCTCCAGCAATATAGGTTGGGCCAGAATGGTAGCGGCAACTATCAAAAACGCTGCCACAACTGCGAAGCCCTTCACGACTCTCACCGCTTTCCCAGTTCAGAAAGCCTTTTTTTCGCCAAAGCAGCTTGACCGGAGTTCGGAAATTTTTCTATTATCGTATTGTAAACTTGAACAGCTGCAGAGATCTGTCCCAGCTTCTCATAAGACATACCTATATAGTAAAATGCCTGCGGCACCTTTGGATCATTTCCAAACAAAGAGATGAGACTAAAAAACGCTTCTTTGGCACTGGAATATTTTCCAAGTCTGTAATACATCATCCCAAGCTCATAGGCAGCATTTGGTGCAACACTGCTTGAAGGATAGTTGGTATAAACATCCTTGAAGTATTTTGCCGATTCGCTGGCATTATTTTTAGACTGATAATACTTTCCCTCTATGTACAAGATCCCACCCATGGCATTGCTCGACATTTTCTCTTTTAGCAGAGAAGATGCTATTGCGTGTGCAGCTGAAATGTTCCCGGCTTCGAGATAGGCATACGCTTTGTAATACAACAGATCGTTCTTGGTAGACACATTGGGGAAAGATTTGAGCACATTATCCACATAAGCCGGTATTTGTGAATACTGACCAAGCTTTTCCATAGCTACTGCTTTAAGAACGTACACTGATGGCCTGTACACATTTTCAAAGTCATAGTTAACGATCCAGCTGTAAATAGGCAAAGCTGACTTGTAATCTTGAAGATTAACATAAGACTGGCTGAGATAATACGCTGCGTTAAGCGCGAGATCCGGATCTATGGTACGATTGTTCATCACGTCTCTCAAATAATTGAGCGCTTTGGAGTACTCTGAAGTGTTGTAGTAAATCAATCCAAGATTATACTCTGCCACATTTTTCGTTTCTTTTGTTCCAATAGCAACAGCTTTTTCATAAGCGTCTTCAGCATTCGAATACTTAGACTGTTTAAAATAGATATCTCCTTCAAGCATGTAAGATTTAGCCTTCATATTCGGATCTTTGCTAACCTCGATCAAATTATTGAGAACGGTTATGGAATTCTTGTATTTCCCTTCGACGTTGTACGTGTAAGCTAACCAATAAGCTGCAGAGTCGCTTATAGGATCGACAAGTTTTGAAAGCTTTTCAAAAATCCCCACTGCTTTGTCATAATTACCAGATTCAAGATAGGCTTTTCCCTTTTGAAGAATAATTTGGTTCTTTTGAGATGTGAATTTTGGCTCCATAGCTTCATATAAAGCTATGGCTTTATCGAATTGTTTGAGCTCCCTTAAAGTTGCACCGGCGCTAAGTCCAGCAGAAAGTGCTAAACCGGAATCCATAGAATTATTAAGTACTTTTTCCCAGTCGGCCACAGCTTGACTATAATTCTTTAACTTATATTCAGTCCACGCTTTTGCGTTAAGAGCTTTATAAAGTTTGCCTGGATTTGGAGCAAGCTGTATCGCATTCTGAAAAGCGTTTAAAGCGTTAGAATATTGACCGTCTCTGTAATAAGATTCACCCAATATGGTGTAAAGATCCACACTCCATACAGTAGGAGGATAATTTTTTATTGACTCGTCGGCTACTTTTATGGCTTCTTGAATTTTGTTCATATTCAAAAGGGAATATGCATTATAGTACGCCGCTGGCTCTATAACATTGGGATCGCTCGAATAATTCGATACACTCGAAAAAAGCTGTTGAGCTTGTTGATAATCTTTCAAGTTGAAAGCTATTTTACCTTCATAAAAGATAGCCCATGCCTTCCACACGTTCACTTTGACTTCACTCAAAACCTTTTTCGCCTCTGCGTATTTTCCGAGATTTACATATATGCTCCCTACAAGTACTCTTGATTCATCACCATATTTGGCAGAGCCGTAAAGTGATGAAAAATAAGAAATGGCATTCGAATTATCACCCATACTCATGTAAGCGTACCCCATTGAGTATATGGAGTACTCATAATCAAGAGAATTCTTTGGAAGATAGCTTATGGCTTTCTCGTATTCTTTAACGGCATGGTTATAATCATTCAAAAGGTAATAAGCGTCTCCAAGCAATTCATGCGCTTGCCCTATGTACTGAGCAGGTTCTGTGTATTTGGACAAGAAAAGCTCAAGTTGTGAGATGACATTTGAAACACCAGAAGTATCACCATATTGTTTGTAAAGTTGTAAGGCATTTCTGGCACCCATAAGCATATCCACTCCGTTTTGATCCACAGGGGTTGCCATTATGACGGAAGATAACATTAACAACACCAGCGCAAATATGAACGCGAAGAAAAACTTTCTTTTCATCCGCAAGCACTCCTCTCATTAGAAAATATGTTTTCACAACATCTTTTTTGTTACATAACCAAAACGATACATTCTATATGATATCATCTTTTCGACAGTGGATACCCCCCTATCCCCCCTCAACATTTTTCAAGGGTGAGACCCTTTAAAGGGTCTCATTTCTTTTATTTACAAACTTTTTTAAGGTCTCGACTTCTTCTTTTGTGAGTTCACGATATTCTCCAGGCCCGATCTGAGTGTCTAAATCGATAGGACCAAAAGAGACTCTTTTGAGTAAAATTATAGGATGTCCAAGATATTTAAAAGCACGACGTATCTCACGTTTTCTTCCTTCATGTATCATGATTTTGACTCTTGTCAAGCCATCTTCTTTTCCTAAAATCTTCACATTCATCTTAGCAGTATACCCATAAGGCAAATCGATTCCAACTTTTAACATCTCAAGTTTTTTTCTATTGATCGTTCCTTCTACAAGGGCCTCATACGTTCTTTTCACTTCATAGCGAGGATGAAGCAATAATTGCGAAAGCTCGCCATCGTTTGTGAGCAACAGTAAGCCTTCCGTATCTCGATCCAATCTTCCCACTGCGAAGACGCTTTTCTTAACATGAACCAAATCAAAGACAGTTTTTCTCCCTTGAGGATCCTTTCGAGTTGTAATACAACCAACTGGCTTATTAAGCATATAATACACATAACTTTGAGGTTTAACGATTTTCCCATTTACTTCTACAACGTCTCCGTCCTCAACTTTAATATAATCCTTTATCCTTTCACCATTAACCTTTACAAGTCCACTCCTTATCAGCTCTTCAGCTTTTCTGCGCGATGCTACTCCGCACATCCTCAGGTACTTTTGTATTCTCAGCGAAAATATCCTCCCTTCCCTTTATAGCAGAAAGATCGGAAATTCCAAGTGCTTTTAAGAATTCATCTGTTGTAGTATAAATGTAAGGATTGCCTTTTTTGCTTTTGTCTCGCCTTCTCTTTATTAAACGCATTGCAAGGAGTTCTTTCACTTGTCCGGTTGGCATTCCGCTTCTAAAATCGGATATTTCTCTCATTGTAACGGGTTGATTTTGAGCAATTATAGCCAAAACCTCCATTTGTGAACGTGTTAAATCTGTCACAGACTTTCTTCTCAATTTTGAAACCACATCAGCATACTTTGCTTTCGTAAAAAAAGAATACTTGCCTGCGATATTTTTTAGCTCAACTCCATGTTCCTCAGAAGAGTACTTTTCTTCTATTGTGTCTATCGCTTCCAAAACTTCATTCCTTTTTCTTCCAGTTATGCGCATAATTTCATTCGCACTTAGACCATGAGAGGCCATCATTAACGCTTCTATTTCAGCGATCAATTCCGCCTTCGTATACAGACACCTCTCCCTTTGCAAGATCAAGAGACAAAAATCTTACCCTTAAAAGTTCAAGTATAGCTACAAAGATCACCACAGCTTCCAATTTGTCACGAGCTCGAAGTAAGATTTCCCTAATAGTAGATCTGCGCTTTTGAAATGCAAATTCCTTGATTTCCTCAAGCTTTTTGGTAATGGAATAAGAATCCTTTGAAATTCTATAAACTCTTTTCCTAAGTTTTATCTCCTCTTCAACAGACTTCAAAACACTCCAAAACCCCTCTGGCACTTTATCAAGTACCTCACTTTCGCTCATAGGTGAAACCGAAATACTGTACTCTTTAGAATGAAAATCGTAAAGTTCTTCCAAGTGTTGTGCTGCCTCTTTTATTAGAGAATATTCGTATAGCTTTTTGGCGATGGCATTCTGCTTTTCTAAAGCCTCTGGCTCTGGATTAAGTAAAAGCCTTGACTTTATCTCCATCAAAGTTGATGCCATTACCATAAAATCTGATGCGACGTTTATGTCCAATTTTTTCATCTCATTCACGTATTCTACAAATTCGTCTGTGATCTCAGAAATTTTAAGTTCTAAAGGATTCATTCGATGTTTTCGCACTAAAAACAACAAAAGATCGAGTGAACCTTCAAATTCGGCTAAGTGAACTCTTAACTCCATAGAGCCCTCCATTAATGAACAAGGTTTACAGCACTTTTCACCTTTTTCATGGTTTCTTGGGCAGCAACTCTTGCACGTTTGTTACCTTCAAAAATAACATCTTTCACATCTTTTGGATGTGTTTTAAAGTATTCAATTTTTTCCCATATAGGCTCCAACCGTCTCTTCATACTTTCCAAAAGGATACGTTTGCAATCCACGCAACCAATCGTTGCATGTGTACAACCATGACGAATCTCATCCAACTTTTCTTTAGATGTTCCAAAAGAAAGATGATAATTCCACACGTTGCATTTTTCGGGTGTACCCGGATCGGTCCTGCGTTTTCGCGCTGGATCTGTTTTCATGGGCATAATCATTTTTTCCATTTCTCTCGTGTTTGTATCTATATTTATAGTATTTCCATAACTTTTTGACATCTTTCGGCCATCCGTTCCAAGGAGCTTTGGAGTCAACAGCGTCTTAGGCTCTTTAAAAGTCCGCCCGTAAAGCGAATTGAAACGCCGCACGATCTCGCGAGTAAGTTCGAGATGAAAAGCCTGATCTTCGCTTACAGGAACTCCATCCGCATTGTACATCAATATGTCAGCTGCTTGAAGCACAGGATAACCAAGAAAACCTAACGTTGAAATATTGCGTTCCTTAAGTTCACGCAATTGTTCTTTGTACGTTGGGACTCTTTCAAGTCTACCGAGAGGAACGATCATGGATAGCAAAAGATAAAGCTCTGCATGTTCTTTTATAGCCGACTGAACGAAGATTGTACTCTTCTCAGGATTTAGCCCAGCAGCTAAGTACTCCCTTACAAGAGTTGTTGTAAACTCAGAAAGGTTGGAGACATTTTCATATCCCGTCGTCAACATGTGCCAATCTGCTACAAAGAAAAAAGTCTTATTTCCACTGTTCTGAAGGGTTATCCAATTGTCAAGAACGATCAAATTTCCGATATGCAATTTACCTGTCGGCCTCATTCCACTAAGAACACGCAATCCTGCCACTCCTTTCATTCACTTTGCTCACTGCGTAGCACAAATGGAAAAGACATTCTCCATCGGAGAATCCCACTTCTTTCGGACTTTTAGAAATTATACCACACCACAGGTTCTTTTAGGGTTTCAGGTGTGTACATAATATAAGGAATGTAGATGAAAAAACGAGGGATACAACTATCCCTCGTCTGGTGGAGTCGATGGGATTCGAACCCACGACCTCTTGCATGCCATGCAAGCGCGCTCCCAACTGCGCTACGACCCCACACGCATTTTGCATTTTACGCTATTCTATACGTTTTTGTCAAGGGCTGGTTCTTGCAACACTGCTGAGACCTGCGTAAAAAACGAAAAACAAACTGCGATCCTCTTCGACTTTATGTGGGAAAGCGTTTTATAAATTAAAATTTTATATCTGAAATATGTCAAGTATACACTTTTGAAAGTATATTGTAACTTGACACAACAAAGAGTAAAATGATAAGATAACTGCAAAATTCTTTTTATCAAAAAGGAAGGAAAAAAATGACTAAAAGATATGTTCTGCCGAGTTTTGGAATTGAACAGAAAATAATTTATGTAGTACTTATTTTGCCCGCTGGTGGAGGAGCGGGGATTTGAGCGTACGCTTTTAAATCGAAGTGAATCCACCAGCCACATCTTTAATAGATGTGGCTTTTTTTATATCAATTGAATTTTCACAAGTATTTTTAAAGTTCAATATAAAAATGATTTCTATTTCTAATGAAGGGGTGAGAAAGATGATAGTACTCAAAAATCTGAATTTGATAGACGCTAACGGCAACTTTTTAGAAGATGAAAGTGTAATAGTGGATGGAACAAAAATAAAGGAAATAACTAAAAACGCATCGATTAACGCTGAAACTATTGATATGAAAGGATACACCGTGCTTCCAGGATTGATAGATTCTCATGTACATTTGAGTGGAAACGGAGAGCCAAATATGGAAATTGCCATGTTAAAAGACTTACTCCCCACAGCAACATTGAAAGCGTACGTGAATGCGAAAAATGATCTCTTGGCTGGTTTTACAACTATAAGAGTGATGGGAGATAGGGGATTTCTTGACGTAGCTCTAAAGAAAGCCATTGAAGAAGGTATGCTCAATGGTCCCAGGATGAGAGTTTCTGGACAAGCTATTTCAATGACTGGTGGGCATGGAGATATGTGGTTGGCACCAGGAATAACTTATTCAGGATTTGGTGTCATTGCCGACGGTGTTGATGAATTGAGAAAAGCGGCACGTTACCAACTTAAGATGGGGGCCGATTTTGTCAAATTGATGGCAACGGGTGGGGTTATGTCTGAAGGAGACGAACCAGGTTCGCCACAATTCAATGAAGATGAAATGAGAGTTGCTATAGAAGAGGCGCACAAAGCTGGGAAAAAGGCTGCGGCTCACGCTCAAGGTACAGAAGGAATAAAGAACGCCATCAGAGCGGGAATCGATTCAATTGAACATGGCATATTTTTGGATGATGAAGCTGTACAAATGATGAAAGAAAAAGGTGTGTTTTTGGTAGCCACTCTTTCTGCTGTATTCAACATTAAAAAGTATGGGAAAGAAGCAGGAATACCAGACTACGCTGTCAGAAAAACGGAGGAGATAATGGACCAACATATTAGCAGTTTTGTTCGGGCATATAAAGCCGGCGTAAAAATTGCCATGGGTACGGATGCCGCCACACCCTTTAACAAGCACGGAGAAAACGCTCAAGAACTTGAATTGATGGTAAACGCAGGTGTAAAACCAGTAGATGCGATAATGGCAACCACAAAATGGGGTGCAGAGCTTCTCGGTATGGATAGCAAAATAGGAACTCTTGAACCTGAAAAAGAAGCGGACATGATAGCAGTTGAGGGAAATCCGCTTGAAGATATAACCCTTTTGAAAAATGTAAAGTTTGTTATGAAATCCGGAAAGGTTTACAAGTTTATTTGAATTTCTTCACGATAATCTTTGGAGGTGATTTTATGAAGTTTAAGTTCTTCTTTTCAGTGTCGTTGTCAGTGATGTGGGCTGTATTCGTGTTCGCATCCATTTCTCATCCGAACACTGTTGTTTATGAACAAGAGCGAGCTGCGGAAACTCTTGATCCAGCAATGGTTATAGATACAGCGTCCTTTGAAGTTCTGAGCAATATATACGAAAATCTTATTCAGCTTAAGGGCACATCTTTAACAGAATACACACCCGTGCTTTCAACTAATGTTCCTTCTGTCAAAGACAAAACCATTCTTGATAACGGTCGGACGTACATTTTTCATATAAGGCAAGGAGTCCATTTTCAAAATGGAGATTTGCTAACTCCTCAAGATGTTGTGTATTCTCTTGAAAGAGACGTCGTAGTTGGAATGGCCGGGGGAGATTCTCATGAATTGACAGAACCGCTGCTCCCAAAAATAAATGGTTCTTACGTCAGCAACATATCGCAATGGAGTGTGAAACTCGCAGGAGTGAAATCATGGAGTGAGCTCTTCGCAACCGATACGAAACTTCCAAGGAATGATAGATGCAAAAAAGCACTTATTGATACCTTCAATCTCTTGGCAAAAGATTTTCAAATAAAAGGAAATGACGTTGTAATTCACCTACCTCACCCATATTCTCCATTTTTTAGCTCCATTATTGATTCTGTAGCAATGATCATAGACAAAAAGTGGGCAGTTGCACACGGAGCGTGGCCTGGTACAGTCAACACATGGTGGCTTTATCACAATCCAACTCGTCAAAAAGATCCTCTTTACTCTATTACAAATGGTACGGGACCTTTTAAACTATACAAATGGATTCGAGGAAGAGAAGTCATAATGAAAAGATTTAATAAATATTGGGCTGGTCCTGCAAAGATAGAATATGCGATTATAAAAACCGTGCCAGAATTCACAACCAGAAAATTAGATTTGATACGTGGAAATGCCGATATAATATCAGTTCCTCCACAATTTATTGGACAAGTTAGAAACATCAATGGAATAAAAATCTCAAAAAATATCCCAGAACTTGCCGAATATCAAATCTCATTTGCTTTTAGTGTTAGCCCACACAGCAAATACATCTACTCTGGAAAATTAGATGGCAATGGAATACCGCCTGATTTTTTCTCAAACTTAAACGTAAGAAAAGGGTTTGAATATCTTTTCCCACATCAAGTATACATAAAAGAAGTATGGAATGGTCTTGGAATAGAACCAAATAGTCCAGTATCTAAAGGACTTATAGGCTACGATCCAAGTATTCCCATTTACCATCAAGATCTCGCAAAAGCTGCTGAATATTTCAAAAAAGCGTACGGTGGTAGAGTGTGGGAAAAAGGATTTAAATTTGCAATCATTTATAACTCCACGGATCCAACTATGAGACAAGCGTGCGAGATATTGAAAACTTATGCAAAACGGGTAAACCCTAAATTTAACATCATTCCAGTACCAACGCTCTGGGCTTCTCTTGTAGATTCATTTCTTGGCAACGAAATTCCAATGATAGCCTTGGATTGGTTTGGCACCAGCTCTTATAATCGTGTGTACGGTTATCTTTCTTCACATAGCGTTTACGGGTTAGCGCTTGGCCATAATTTCCGTGCATTGGCTCGAAAAGATTTCGATCCTCTTATTAATGCAGCTGTTGCAGCTACAAATACTAACGAAGCTCAAAAGATTTACAAGGAAATCAGCATGAAAGTTTACAATCAAGCTGTGATGATTTGGCTCATTCAACCGTCACGTCAGCTTGTCTATAAAGATTGGTTAAAGGGCTTATACCCTGCAAATTATAATCCGTTTCGTGATAAAGACCTTATCTTTTACAATTTATCAAAATGAACTACTCTGCCTTACAAAAGGTATGGTCTTTATTTTCTCTGGAAGCAGTGATAAAAACATTAAAAACATTTTGGTTTGCAAGACAGAATCATATTTAAACATTTACGCTGAAATTGATTCAGGATCTCTATCAAACCCCCTCATTTTGAGGGGGTCATATCATTTGCAAAGTGAAAAATAGATAAAATTCAATTACCCACATCAAACTGATGAGAAAAAAATCATGAGAAGAAAAGCACTAAATTCATACTGTAAGTTCTTGTTATGAGTGTAAATCTTACTCAAAAATGTTATGTCATAAATAATAAGCAAAACTCCGAATAAAAGGCTTTCACATGTTTTCTAATATCTTCATAGTGAACCAAATAGATTTTTACAAATTCGGACTTATATAAGTTGTGTCATATTCATCAAGTTCCTCTGCAACACCTATGTAGCGTAAAGTAGCAGATGGACTTACTTGATTCAACGCCTCCTGAATTTTGTAAAGCGGTACACCCTTTTTATAAAGGTGGTATCCAAAAGTTTTACGAAGTGTGTGTGTACCTATTTTTTGGTGTATCCCGACCATCTTAGCGTATTTGTTGAGTAAAAACCATGCATACTGACGAGTTATTGGTCTTATTCGACCATTCTCGAGCTTTTGCGATGCAAAAACATAATCATCCTTCGACAGGCTTTCAAGATGGTTGAAGTACAAATTCAGTGCACGATAAATCGGTTTGTTCAAGATAAAAATTTTCATCTTCTTCGTTTTTCGTTCTTTAATTGCTATTTTCGAGCCCGTTTTCTTCAATCTCCCGGTATCGGTCAGAAATAACGCCCATTTCATTGATAGGATATCAGAAATGTATAATCCCGTGTTTATTCCCAGTGTGAATAATAAGAGATCCCTATAATCCCCACGCGTTTCCAAGAGGAGTTTCAGAACTTTGATTTTCTTTCTATCTCGAATTGGGCAAACTCTGTTCATAGGTATCACCTCCTCTTAGCCTTATATTACTCAAATTAAATTTATACTATGTTTGTAATATTTGGTTAAACTATTTGACATGCTTCCGTAAATTATGGCATAATAATTGTCGTTTGTAAAGTGATATGCGGAGAGGAGCTTTAAGTTAGCATGTTTCATTCCATTAAGAAACAAATTAACTTGAGCATTTTAACGCTCAGCAGTTTATTGCTGTTTGCTCTTTTTCTTGCTTTTTTGTATGACGCTTATTTCATTCCACGAGTGTACTCTGTAGAGGAGTTTTCCGAAACCTATTTAGGAAGCGTTATCAAACAAAATGGCCAAAACCAAAGGCTGACTTTGATCTCTAAGGAAAATTCGTATTTGCTAAAGAGAATGTCATCTATTCCATTTGTAAATCAAAAAAGAATAGAAGAAATCAAAGATTCTTTGAATAGCTTAAGAAAATTCCCCAGTAGTGCCTTGTTTGCTTTCCGCACGCTCAACAACATCAACATTTCCTTGATAAAAGCTGTTAAGAAGGCTACCGAGATATTCATGGCTATTTTTGTGGTAGTGATTTTACTTTCAATTATCATTGTAATCTCCCTTTCCAAAACCATTCGAAAACATCTCTTGAGTCATGTAAAAAGCATTTCAGAACAGCTTTCAAGTTTTAGCCTTTTCCATCAGTTTAAATCGGAGAATTCTTCCTACGTTGAGACTGAAAGATTGATCGATGGGTTCAATCTTATGGCAAGGCGCGTAAAGCTTTACAGAATCGTTTTAAACTTAGGAGGACGTTCGAGAACTTTGCAAGAGTTTGCGAAAGAACTTTTTTCAGAATTGAAAAAGTCGATCGAAATTAACCGATTAACCTTTGCAGAGATCTTAAGAAACAAAATGATTGTTAAAGAAGCTCTTAACGATTCGAAGAGGGTTATTATAGGCAAAGGTTTTTCTCAGGAGTTATCAGAAGAATCTTTAAACACTATAAAGTCGAGAAGAATACACGTGGTTAACAATATTGAGGATTATTTGAAAAGTCATCCCTATTCAATAATGGGCTCCATCTTCGAAGAAGGAATGAGGTCGGCTCTAATTCTCCCTCTTTGTGTAGGTGGTGAGTGTGATGCTCTCTTGTTTTTAAGTTCATTTAAGAAAGATACGTTCAAGAAAGAAGATATTGAAGACTTAAAAGTTGTGGCCAACGTTTTGGCATTACTCCACAAGAAGACGGTAACAGTTCAGAACCTTGTTCTTAGCACGCTTGTTGGCCTTACTAAATTAGTAGAAGGTAAAGACGAAGAAACGGGTGAGCATCTGGTTAGAATGGCGTCGTATTCACGTGCTATAGCAGAACAACTTGCCAAAAATCCAAAATTTTCAAAGATACTGACCTTAGATTTTATTGAACGGATCCATGAGCAAGCTCCGCTTCATGATATAGGAAAAGTTAGCGTACCAGATTACATACTCAGAAAACCCGGAAAACTCAATAGCGATGAGTTTGAAATAATGAAGAATCATACGACCAATGGATATGCGATCCTTGATCAAGTAGACCTAAAAAGCCATGAACATTTTTTTGAAATTGGTAAAGAGATTGTACGCTCCCACCATGAAAGATGGGACGGTCGCGGGTATCCAGATGGCTTGAAAGGTGAAGAAATTCCTTTGTGTGCACGTATAGTAGCTGTTGGAGACGTGCTTGATGCATTAACAACAGAAAGACCTTATAAAAAAGCACTTGGCTACGATAAATCTGTGGAAATCATCGTTGAAGAATCGGGCACTCACTTTGATCCACAGGTCATTGAAGCATTTATAGAAGCGCAACCGAAAATAAGAAAATTGTACAAGGATTTTCACAAAATTCTAAAATTCGAAAATCTTGAACATCCTCGAAAAAATAAACCTCAAAGGGGGAAGGAAAATTGAAAAGTGTATTTTCGAAAACTCTGATCGGTTTTCTAATCATCATAGGCTTAGTGGTGCTATTAGGAGTTGTCTCAATTTATGAATTCTCGGCAATAAACAGCACAAGTAGCCGTATTGATGAGGCAAACGCTAAAATCCAAGAAATAGATTCGGCAGAACTTGCTCTCAAAGATGCTATATGGTCAAAAGATCAAAATGCTTTCGATGGTGCTATTTCAACCCTCAGCAAGATTTTGTCAGTTCTCAATTCAATGCTTCCAAACTTCTCAGGAAATGTTCGAAACGATCTTGCAAAAGAGATCTCTTTCCTGAAAGAGTTAATAAAAGACGCTTCAGGCACGAACGTAAAAGATTTGTCTCAACAAAGATATGCGGAATTTTCCACGATAATGAAAAACCTTGATTCGTCTCTCAGTATCACCGTGGAAGCGTTTAAAAATACACGAATTGGACAGATAAATCAAACTCGAATGGTGATCATTGCCCTGAGTATCATCATAGTTATCGTCGCGTTGCTTGTTGCATTCCTGAGTGCCAGAATTTTAGTGAAGCCAATAAAAACTGTCATGATTCTTGTTGAAAACATGTCTAAAGGTATCTTAAACGTAAAAATGGACATTGTAAACAGTAAAGATGAAATTGGAAGAATGGCCACTTCAATTGAAAAGCTAAGAAACATTTTTATGGACGCTATAAGCAGTGGAATCGATGCTTCCAAAGAAACTGTCTCAAGTATCAAAAAACTTGGAACGGTTTTTAAAGAAGTATCCGAAAACATAAATCAAGCTTCAAAGGATTTGGATGCCTTGAGCTCAGATGTTACCGACAACAGTGCCTCACTTGAGGAAATAAACGCGAGTCTTGAAGAGTTGGCGTCGACTTCTGACACGAATTCTAAGGCAGCCCAAAAAATGGCTGAACACGGTGAACAGATAGAAAAGGAAATAAATGATGATTACAGATTGATCGAAGGAACTATGGAAAGAGCGCAAAAAACGGAAGAAGTGAGTGAAGCGGCAAAAGAAAGCCTGAACAAACTTCATCGCTTGTCAGAAAATATAGGAACGATCATTGAAACGGTAAACTCAATAGCTGAACAAACAAATCTTCTCGCTTTAAACGCCGCGATAGAAGCCGCCAGAGCCGGAGAAGCCGGAAAAGGTTTTGCAGTTGTTGCTGATGAAATAAGAAAACTTGCGGAAGAAAGTGCCAGCGCTACCGGAAAGATCGAAGAAACTCTTGAAGAAATAAGCCAAGAAGTAAACAACTCGCTCGATGTGGTACAAAAGGCATCCAATATGTCCAACGAGACATCTGAAAGTGTTCAGAGTGTTTTAAAAAGTTTTGAGCTTCTCAAGCAGATAGTTTCAAAACTTCAAGAATCCGTTCAAACTGTTGCGGCGAGCTCACAAGAACAGGCAGCGGGTTCTGAAGAAATGGCCGCCGGAGCAACTAAACTCTCCGAATTGTTAAACAAATCATCCGAGGTACTTCAAAACTTAAATGCGACATTTGAGGAAATAAACGCCTCAATGGAAGAAGCATACGCATCGATCAGACCTGTTGAAAAACAATCCAACAAATTGAACGAAAAACTCAATTTTTTCAAAGTTTAAATTTAGCTGCCTCACAGCAGTGGAGTCTTTTTGAAGAGCGTTGATAAAAATAATTAAAGGGGTGGCACGTTAGCTAATACACCCCTTTTGTTTCCACGTTTTTTTATTTTATCCACAGTCGAATGGGGAAGACAATATAATTTAATTTTATGGGATTTTATTTTATTAATATCAACAGTTAAAGTCCGTACGAATAAAAAAACTCGAAGCGAAGGGGACTCATATTCATAAACTACAAATTATCAATGGTGGCGGCGCTGGGAATCGAACCCAGGACACTACGGGTATGAACCGTATGCTCTAGCCAGCTGAGCTACGCCGCCTTTAGAGCATAAGAAGAATAAAAAAATCTGGTAGCGGGGGATGGATTTGAACCACCGACCTTTGGGTTATGAGCCCAACGAGCTACCAGCCTGCTCCACCCCGCACCGAAATTGTTGGTGCCGAGGATCGGACTCGAACCGACACGAGGGATAACCCTCAACGGATTTTAAGTCCGTTGCGTCTGCCAATTCCGCCACCTCGGCTAACAACCAAGAATATGATACCAGACAATTCACAATATGTCAAGTCGCGAGTTGACTCATAAAAAATCTACACGAAAATGAATCGATGAGTCAAAATAAAAATCTACATGAAATCATGAATGAATGAATGATGGATAATCTTCTCAAATGCCTTA